>NZ_JBTIWT010000016.1:0-142132 GCF_054353775.1 Bacillus sp. 5w2
ACCTAAAGGCTACAAATTATTAAAAGATAAAATAGCTGTAAAAATAGAAAAAGATGTAATAGTAGAAATTAAAATAGGAAATAAGAAATTGCCAGATCCGACTGGCCAATTTGAAATTGAGAAAGTTGATGATAAGGATAGTAATTTAAAACTAAAAAGTGCTGTATTTCAAGTCTTAGATAAAGAAGGTAAAGAAGTTACTAGATTAACAACGGATGAAAAAGGAAAGGTGATTTCCAATCAGTTAGTATTTGGAAAGTATACGATTAAAGAAATAAAAGCGCCAAATGGATATATGTTACTTAGAGATCCAATAGAAATAGAAATTACAGAAGCAGTAAAGACACAACAACTAATAGTGAAAAATGCGAAAAATAATTGGGTAATCCCTAATACTGGTGGCAGCGGAACAACAAGTTTTTACGTGATTGGTTTTATGCTAATGTTTGGCGTACTATATTTCCGTAAGAAAAATCGTATATAAATCGTATAAAAACAGCTGTATATTATGAACTAATTTTTTAAAGTTAGACAGATCGTTGTATTAGATAGTTTTTAGGGCATGAGTTCGGTATTGTACTGGATTCATGCTATTAAATTTGTTGAAGAAGGAAGTGGAATAGTAAACACAGAATATATTAATAAATCAAAATATTCATGAGGTGAAAATGATGGCAATAAAACAAGAAGAAATTAAAGTAGTAGTCGGAGCTGGAGCGTTTAATAATAATCCCGGTTGGATTCAAACGCAAGAAAATGAACTTAACTTACTAGATAAAGCTATGTGGGAAGAAAGATTTGAATATAATTCCATTTCAGCTATTTTAGCTGAACATGTATGGGAACATCTTACGTTTGAAGAAGGTGTAAGAGCAGCTGAAATTTGTTATGAATTTTTAAAGCCAACAGGGCATATTCGGTGTGGTGTTCCTGATGCATTTTTCCGAGATGAAGCATATCAAAATATAGTTCAAATAGGCGGACCTGGCCCGAAAGATCATCCAGCAGCAAGTCATAAAATTGTTCATAATTATAAAACATTAACGAAAATGTTTGAAACTGCTGGATTTGAGGTAGTTTTACTTGAATATTGTGATGAAAATGGTCAGTTTTATTACAAGGAATGGGATGCAAACGACGGTGTTATTTTCCGTTCGAAAAGGTATGATTCTAGAAACAAAGGTGATAAACTTGGTTTTCCATCGCTAATTGTCGATGCGATTAAACGGTAAATCATTCAACAAAAACAGGAGTAATTCTATAAGTTCAAGAGTCGCAAATGCGGCTCTTTTTATTTGTGCGTAAATCTATAGTTAATGAGGAAACATACATGATACTAAATTCTCAACATGCTATAACTCGATTTGAAAATTTTTCAAATCTTTCTTATAACCATTAACTTTAAATTAATACTTCGTTGACATAAAGATTTATTTTATATATATATTCGTGTAAAATAGAGTGAGAACATACATTCTATATAAGGGGGCAATCAAGATGATAGCTGAAATTGGGCAACTAACTGATGGATATATTGTAAAATTTGAACGACAATTTCCATATACAATAGAGGAAGTTTGGTCTGTTTTAACAGAAAACAGTAAGCTAAAAAAATGGATGTCTAATTTACAGATTGAAAGCCTTAAAACAGGTGGAATTATAAAGTTCGACATGATGGACGGTTCATTCATAAACATTGATATTTTAGAGTATCAAGTAAACTCAGTACTTGAATTTACTTGGGATAAAGATCGAGTTCGATTTGAAATACATAAAGAGGAAAATGGTTCCCTTTTACTCCTTAAAGAATACATTCATGAATTAACTGATCATACACCGAAAGATATAGCAGGTTGGCATATTTGTTTAAATCTTTTTTCTTCCGTTCTAGAAGGAGAAGAAAAAGAGTTTTCTAAAGATGAATGGCAACAATGGTTTGAAATATATAAAGATAAGGTTCTTGAAGTAAGAAGATAATCACGTTAAAGGTTATATTCATTATGTAATTATTACATTGTAAAAATGGCTTTTATGAAAAATAAGAATAGAGGTTAATATGAAAGTAAATCAATTAATTGCTAATAACATAAACAAATTAGATACAGTCATTCCATTTAATAAATCGTTTGGAATCGCTGGTTTATCAGGATCAGGTAAAACAACTTTTTGTCAAACGATTGGTGAAGAATCAAAAAAACGATTAGTTTCTTTATTGCCAAAGGCTGAATATCAATATTTATTTCCTAACATTATGGAAACGAATTTTAGTGCTATTAAGATGAAAGATATGCCTTTAGTTCTTTTTCTAGGAAAATCATCGATTTCTTCCAACCCACGTTCAACGATAGGTACTCATACTGGTGTTTTCACAGAAGTACGTGAAAAACTTGCTGAAGTATTTCATCTTTCCCCTGAGGTTTTTTCATTTAATAATCAGTTAGGTTGGTGTACTGGTTGTAAAGGCAGAGGTACTACTAAAAATATTGAGTGTAAAAAATGTAAGGGAAAACGTTATAGCGAAGAAATCGAACAACATACTATAGATTTATTTGCTAAACCACATACAATTTCAAATATTAATGATTTAAGTGTTGAGTCTATTCTTTCGTTAGCGGAAGAGCTAAATATTAGTGAAGCAAAGCAACATATACTGCAAAATATAATTAATATGAACATTGGTTATTTAACATTAAATCGCATTATGGGTACGTTGTCAGGTGGAGAGTTAACACGACTTTATTTGGCTGAATTTATGGCAGTAAGTGAAAATGCTATAATTATTATTGATGAGATTTCAGTTGGACTTGATCATGAAACATTATTACAAATATTAGAAGAGATCAAGCAATTAGGTTGTAAAAATCAAATTTGGCTTATAGATCATTCAGATACAGTACTGGATACAACAGATGAGCAATTGTTCTTTGGACCTGGTAGCGGAAAATATGGTGGACAAATTGTGAAAGAATCACCAAGACCAAAACCAATACTGTGGGATCTAAATAAAGAAATACCAACAGAATATTATACATTCCAAGAATTATATTGCCGTAATATCCAAATGGCGGAGTTTCAGATTCCAAAAAATAGGCTTGTAACAGTTACAGGAGAATCTGGATGCGGGAAATCTACACTTGTCAATGAATGTTTAGCTACAGATTTCATGAAACGATATCCAAAAGATAAATTAGTTATGGTAGGACAAGATCGAAATCAATCCATTACAAGTCGATCAACTGTAGCCACTTTCCTAGATATTAAAAAGAAGTTAACAAAATATAGCGAAGATATTGATGATATTTTTGAGCGTTCGATTGAGGATATTATTGATGAACTTCCAAATGAAGATATTGCGTATAAACGCTTGAGTCTACTAATTAAATTAGGACTTGGTTATTTAACGTTAGAACGAAAAACACAAACATTATCAACAGGTGAGTTTCAATGTGTTCATTTAGTTTCGGAGTTATTTGCAAATACTAGAAATCCACATACATTATTTATATTTGATGAGCCTTCAAAAGGTTTATCACAAAATATTTTAAATCAATTTATAGATAGTGTTAGAGGGATATTGCAAGATGAATCCGTCTCTATCATCATGATTGAACATAATAGGTACATGTTAGAAAGCTCTGATTATATTGTAGATTTCGGGAAAAGACAGCTTGAATCTATAAAGCATCTTGATGTACTAAGTCATGAAGATTATTATCGTCAAAAAAGCAGTGTAAATCATGCTGAGCGAATACATATTTCTTCAGCACTTAAGCATAAAGAAGGCGTTCACTATTTAGAAGAAAATCATATTAACTATTTTAAAAATGCCGAAAACGTTTATAAGGGTGGTATTTTAAAAAGTTTATCATCAATGGCTCGTTTAATTTATGGTGAATATGAATCTGATACAATTGCACCTGTTGTTGCTATTGATCTTGAAAGACATTTATATAGTCAATATAGTTTCTTATATGAAATTGGTGGATTAATTAATCATATTGTAGCTGCTCATCCAACTAATAAAGATACGAGAAGTTTTGATTTCTATTCACAGGAAAATCATTGTCCATCTTGTTCCGGACGTCTTCAAATTGAAGTTTTTGATAAAGAAATTACAATTCAAAATAAAAATGTTCCATTTTGGGACGGTTTATTCGATCCAGAAATCATGAAAGTATTAAAATTTTATCAATATGAAAAAATAGAATTTCTATTCGAAGAAATTAAAAATGAGCTTGGTCACGATTTGTCAAAGAGCTACAATAATATGTCAGCAGAAGAAAAGCATACGTTTTGGTACGGATATTTTGAAAAATCATTTTATGATAAAAAAGGAAAGACACGTAGAACATGGGTAGGATTTAATACGATTATTGGTGGATATATTGTTATTTCAAAAGCAGATATTAAAGAAGAAATTAAGACTTCTAAAGAAATGATGACATGCCCAATTTGTGAAGGGACGGCTTTAAATCATCATAAACCACTTAAATTTGGTAACTCAGATATTCGTGAAATTATCAATCAGCCAGTTGATGAAGTGTTGAAAATAGTCGGTGATTTACCTGCACTTCATAAATTGAAGTCTATAGTTGGTGGCGATATGAGATTGACAGAAGATGTTTCTTTATTGCCAAGAAAAGCACAAGTTGCACTAAAAATGTTTGAATTAGATCAGGCAAGCTTTTCAAACTATGAAATGGTGTTACAAAATGTCTTACCATTTTGGGATGAAATAAAAGGAAATATCGAATCTATTAGTGTTAATAATCAAGTAACTGTTTGTGATTTCCCTAATGTTTATGAAACGAGAGAAAATATTATAGATCAGTATTTCACAAATGGTAAATATAAAAAACTTACGTATGTATACGAAGCATTTGGATATAAAAAGTTAGTTACCCAAATTAATAAAATTAAAAAAAGTAATCCATGTCCATTCTGTAAAGGAAAGAAAGTTATTACTGAAGATAATTTACATGATGGCGTCTATAAACTAACAATTCCATGTGTAACTTGTAATGCAAGTGGTATCAATGATGAAGGGCTTAAAGAAATTGTTGAAGGTGTAGATGTGCAAACATGGTTAACTGGGAAAGTTATTGATATTGTGGATGAGAGCTTATTAACAGAAGCTGTTGCGCAAATACCGATTTTTAATCGCGTTCGCGAATTGGATAAACGAGATATGATGGCGGTTTATGAGTGTCTTGAACGTAATCAGTAAAGTTTTACTAGATTTTGTGTTATTAACATAATTTATATTGTATAGTGATAATAAAGTTATTGAATTTTGATTAAAAAAGATAAGAGCCTTACTACATTCTATATGCAGCAAGGCTCTTTAAAGTTGTTTCAAATTATATCCATCTGCTTATGTAATGCTTAAAAAATGAATAATAAAGTTGTTTACTTCTTATTGAACTAACGCCACCGTTAGTTTAAGTGTAAATCTTCACAATTATTTCATATTATATAGGTGAATAGAAAGATAAATTAGAATTTAGTTTATAATTATAAAAATAAGCTATTTATACCCTAATAATTCTTCAAAAAGGAGAGTGTATGAAAAAGACTATTGTTTTTGTATTAACGATATTTATATTATTCTCAGGATTCGCAACACAAAGTTATGCGTTGTCAGATTCGAAATCTGTGGCAATACAAGCATTGCTAGATGATGCCTGTCGTACATCAGGTGTGCCTGGAATGTCAATCTCAATACTTGCTGATGGTGAAGTGTTCTACTTTTCTTCTGGGTATGCAGATCGTGAAAAGGGATTGTCTGCAAGTGAAAATACACTCTATGAGTTGGCCTCGGTGAGTAAAGCTTTTACTGGTATGGGAATTTTGCTATTGGAAGAGCAAGGGCTACTATCAATGACTGACCCTATCCAAAAATATTTACCTTGGTTTACGTTAAAGTATCAAGGTAAACCTGTTGATATGCAAAAGCTTACACTAAATAACTTTCTTTACCATACCAGCGGCCTAACAAATATTAGACATATTCAAAATATTCCCCAAGGTAATACACCTGATATGTTGCAAAAGACTGTGGAAACGCTGGTAGATGCAGAATTGGCGTTCTCTCCCGGTGAACAATATAACTATGGAACCGTTAATTATGACGTATTGGGTTTGGTTATTGAGATTGTATCACGACAAAGCTATGAAGACTTTATGAAGGAACAGGTATTTCTACCCTTAGGTCTTCACCAGACGTATGTTTATAAAGAAGATGCTCAAGCCACTGGACAGTTAGCACAGGGCTACCGTTCTTCCTTTTTTATAACAACTCCATTTAACGCTCCAGATTATGCTGGGAATAAACCTGCCGGCTATATCATTTCTAATACAAAAGATATGGCGCGTTGGATGGGCATACAGATGGGTATCGTGCAGGACATACCCGAAATATTTCACAGGGCTATCGAAAAATCACATAGGGGTGATATGTCTGTTTCGGCTGTCAATGATATGTATTATGCGGCAGGTTGGTCGGTAAACGCCGAACAAACGTTTATAGAACACACTGGGGGTAATCCAAATTTTAGTACCGAAGTAGCCATACTGCCAAATGAAAGAACAGCCATCTGCTTACTGAGCAACGGCGCAAATACCAATATAAACCTGGTACTAAAAGTTAAAAATATATTAAACGGCAATCTAACTCAGTCATATGAGATAAGCAGCACACAGCTTTTGGACATCATTTTGTCGTCTACCACAATTATTCTTTGCCTATTAGCCGTTCTGTTATTTTTCTCAGGATTAAGAAAAAGGAAAACAAATGAGCAGCAGCCAATGACAAAAAAGAGAACAATCGTAACAATTATTTTCCTAATCGCTACGATTGCCCAGTGTATAATGGTTTTTGCCTTCGATTGGTCAACGATACTTATTTGGCAAACATATAGTGTTCTTACAGCTTTAATTTCGTCAACATTATTAACAGCAAGCATTACTTGGTTTGTATATACTCACCGATTAGATGCCTCGGTCCGAAAATAAGTATAATGTTAAGTAAATAAATCCTGATTTATCGATATTCTTAATTTAAAAAACAGAAGACACCTCGGTGTCTTCTTTAATGTCATCGACACTTCTCCTAGTTAAACGCACTTGCTATTTCTTCCACTAACCTGCCTTGTTAGTAGAAGAAGGATTTTTAAACAACTATATTATTTTTTAAATGACTTTATTGTAAATTAAACAACTTTATTATCTCTGTACATATATTCTTTATAATGTATATATTAACGCAGTATGATTAATACAAGGTAATGAAAAAAGATCCAATTTCTTAATTTCAAAATTAAGAAATTGGATCTTTTAGTATTTTTATGTCCCACATACGGAATTTTTTGTTAAGGAAAATAAGGGAGGAGAGGTGAGAAATTAAAAGGGATAAACGTTTGATATATTATGTAGTTATTATATTATAAAAGTAATAATTAAGGGTGAAAACAGTTCATAAGTGAGATTGTTTGTTTATTAATCATTTCTTTTTATTGTCTGATTTTTTAAATTTAACAGAAATATATACTTGAATGAAGTATATATTTCTGTTAAATTTATCCTATGGATAGAACGAGTTTAATTAAAGGTCATTTAGAAATGTGTGTATTATCTATTTTGTCGAAAAAGAAAAGTTATGGTTATGAGATTATGAAAGAGCTAGAAGTACACAATTTAAAGTTGAAAGGAGTAGGAAGTATTTATCCAATTCTAACTAAGTTGAAAAATCAAGAGTGGGTTAATACTTATCAAGAAGTAACAGACAGTGGTAAAGTTAGGATTTATTATGAAATTAATGAAAATGGGAAAATACGTCTTGAGAAGAAAATTAATGAGTGGTTAGAATTGCAATCAGATATTCAAACATTATTAAAAAGCGGTTTGAAAGGAGACCTTCTGAAATGAGGAATAAATTGATAGGTAAAGAAAAGCAATTTTTAACAGACGTACTTAAGGAATTAAAGCAATACGATATTAGTTTAGAAGAGAGGGAAAATATTAAGCGACAAATAGTAGAACATATTCAAGAATGTCGTGAACATGGTGAAGATAGTATAGATGATTTAGGTACACCTCAATTATTTGTTCAAGATTTTTTAGAAATAAATGAAATTGATTTGCAAGTTAAAATGAAACAACTTCAAAATGAAAAAGGAAAATCTAACACACTTATCTTACGTGGCATATTCATCGCAATTATTACTTACCTCGTCTCGCAAACTATATTTACAATATTTTTAACTGAATCATTTAATCCAACTAATAGTAAAAATACATTTAATTATAATATTTTATATCGTATATCAGAGAATCAATGGTGGAACGTATTATTAATAATGATTAGTTTGACGCTCTCTGTAGTGGTATTTATTAGCTTAGTAAGTTATAAAAAAAGAAAGTATCTAAAGTATAATGAAGAATACGATCTATAAACTGTCTCTAATTTGTATTCTTTGTAATGTATTGATAGTATGTATCACACTTCCCAAAGTTTACGCTCAGCAAAATATTAAAGTTACATTAGATAAGTATATTGAAAAGTTTATAAAGGAGCAGAATATTCCGGGAGCTTCAGTTGCAATTGTACATAATAAAGATGTATTCTTCACAAAAACGATGGGGATTACTGGAGAATCTGAAAAAAAGGTAACTAGTAAAACGCCATTTGCAATCGGCTCAATAAGTAAATCTTTAACAGCTTTAGCTATAGTGAAATTAATAGAAGATAAAAAAATAAAATTAGAGGATCCAGTTCAACGATATCTCCCCTGGTTTAAACTAAAAGATTCTCAAATATCCTCAACTATAACAATCCAACATCTACTAACTCATACAAGCGGAATAAGTACATATGAGGGCTTAGCATTATCAGATAAGCAATCCAAAAGTTCTAGAGCATTAAAAGAAAATGTAATGAAGCTTTCAAATGTAAAAGTAACTGCTCCACCAGGTGAAAAATATCAATATAGTAATACGAATTATATTGTGTTAGGTACACTTATTGAGGAAGTCACAAATGAAACATATTCATCATATATGGAAAAGTATATTTTTCAGCCATTAAATATGAATGGCGCGGCAGCAAGTAAAGAAACTGCATATGAAAAAGGTTATTTAACAGGTTATCAGTCTTGGTTTGGTTTTCCAAGAAAAAGTGTAGTCTCCTATGATAATGCCGGAGCACCGTATGGCTATATTACTGCAAATTTAGAAGATATGATTCAATATATTATGTTTTTGAATCATCCAGGGGATGCACAATTATTAAGGAAAGAAAACATGGATCTTTATCTATCACCACTTTATAAGATAAATCCAGAAAAAAGTTATGGTTTTGGATTAAGGACAACAAATATAAATGAAAGTGAAAAGATGATTTGGCATTCAGGATCAACGCCCGATGCTCGTGCAGAAATATTTACTTTAAATAAAAGTGGCTGGGGTGGTGTAATTCTAACGAATAAAAATCATGTATTAGAAGAAACCGCACTATCAGTATTGAAAAAGGGGATTATTAGTATTTTGAATGGAGAAGAACCGGTTGATATTCCTCAAAACATACCATTAACACAAATTGTTTTGTTGATAGTTACACTGATACTTTTCATAATATCACTTATGTTAATTAAAAAGTATAAACATATGAAAACTGTAAAAAAGCTAATTTGGTTATTTACAGGGAGTCTATCCCTACTATTATCTATTATGTTCATCCCACTACTTACTTATAGTACAAGTTCACCTTGGCGTACGATTAAAATATTTGCGCCAGACGTAGCTTTATTTACAAGTATTATTGTAACTTTATTTGCTGTGAACGGACTAACTTCAATTTTTATAGCCTTAAGAAGGAAGTAAGTATAAGGGGAAAGAATTAAAGAAATATAATTTAAGTGTTATAAACAGTTGACTCTCACACAATGTCATTGTTTAAGATGAAGTTGAGCTTCGAAGTGGATGTAATTTTTAGGAGGAAAACATGTTTAAAATAGGGGATTTTTCAAAACTATCGTCCATTAGTATACGTATGTTGAGACACTACGATAAAGTAGAATTATTGCAGCCAGTAAAAGTTGATGAGCAGAGTGGGTACAGATACTATTCAGCAGCCCAATTAAAGAAAATAAATCAAATTCAAACGTTAAAAGCTATGGGATTTAATATCGCTACCATTAAAGAAATAATAGAATGCGATAATATAGATGGTATTAAGGAACAATTTTTATATCGTAGTGCTCAAATTAAAGAAGACATGGATAACCTACAAAAACAATTACGTCTCCTCGAAAACTCAATGAAAACGATGAGAGAGGATGTTGTTGAGATGAACTATCATGTTTCAATAAAGGAAATTCCAGAAAGAAATGTAGCTAGTGTTAGAAAGGTAATTCCATCTTATAATGCTGAAGGGGACTTATGGGGTATGTTAATGCAAGAAATACAAATGAAAAGTATTAGTATTGCCCATCCGAGTTATAGTATTGCGGTTTTCCATGATCGTGAATACAAAGAAAATGATGTAGATGTAGAAATACAGCTAAGTATTCTAGGTAAGTATAAAAATACAAAAGACGTTACATTTAAAAATGTTGAATCAACTAATGTAGCTTCTATAACGGTTAATGGAAGTTATGAACAGATGACAGCTGTAAATGGGGCTGCAGCAAAATGGATTGAAACGGAAGGTTACGAATTAGCAGGCCCGATGTTTAATATTTATCATGTGAGCCCAGCGATGGAAGCGGATCCTAGTAAGTGGGTTACAGAAGTTTGTTATCCAATTAAATAAGGATAAAGAAAAAAGGCATTATGTATATGCCTTTTTTCTTTGGTTAAATAAATTAGGATTAAAGGTGTTTTTATATACAAATCAAACTAAAATTGGACGGGGATATTTTACTGAAAAAGAACTGCTTAAAGGATTTCAAAAGATGCAACAGATATTAAAAGATGAGGATGTATATATAGACGGGATGTACTATTGTCCACATAATAGTAGTTGCGACTGCCAAAAACCGAATATAGGTTTACTTTTAAAAGCAACGGAAGAACATGATTTGTGCTTAAAAGATTGTTTTCTTATTGGAGATACTGGGAGTACAGATATGATTGCGGCTGAAAGGGCGAATATGAAAAAGATTTTAGTACGAACAGGATGGGGTGAAAGTTCATTAACAAAGTATAGAAATTTGTGGATAGAAACGGCGCCTGATTATATAGCGGAAAATTTACTTGATGCTGTGTGTTGGATTGAAGAGAATTTTTAAACATAATAAAATTATAGTAAACTAGTTTGTAAGATGGTTAATTTAGGAGGGGAAATATTGATACATATAGATAAGAATGTACGAACATCTGGTGCATATGTAGTGTATAAGAATTTATTTGTTTTTCAAGTTGGACCAACGAGTAAAGGAGATACATTAGGTGTAGTAAGGCTCGGCGGACATAAAGAATCCGATGAAACAGCAGTAGAAACTGCTAAAAGAGAAGTGAAAGAAGAAGCTACTATCGATATTACTATTTTGAGTTCACCAAGTACATATTATAAAGAGAACTGGAATGCGCAATCAAAGAAAATAAAGGTAGCAAATGAAATCAATCCAATATTAATTATTGATAGTCCAGATGAAACTTTATCTATTATGTATATAGCGCATTCAGAAAATAAGCCAAATCCATCTTCTGAAACGAATGGACTTCTATTACTTTCTTTAAGTGATATTAGGCTAATTTGTAGTAATGAAATAACACTAAAAGATTATATTAAGCAAGGTGGAATAGCTATATTGAAAGAAAAAATGGATATAGACTTAATCTTACAACCTTATCCGCAACTTATGTTTTTAGCAGGACTTTAAAAAAAGGATCCTGTATTACTTCAACAGTTTCTAAATTAGCAACAAAAGCCACCTTAATAAGGGGCTTTTGTTTTAAATAATTTAATGGTAGGTGTATCCTCCATCAGGAAACAATACATTGCCTGTAGTAAAACTATTTTGCATTAAATATAGAACAGTATGTGCAATTTCATCAATATGACCAGGTCTCTTTACAAGAGAAAGAGATTTATAAGCTTCATAAGCAGCTAGTCTATTTTCGTTTTGTTCATTTTCCCTCCGTATCGTTCCAGGGGAAACAACATTAACTCTTATAGGAGCTATTTCAACAGCTAAAGCTTTCCCTAAACTTTCAATAGCCCCATTACAAGCTCCATAAGCAGGTGCCCCTTTAAGCGGTCTTTGACTAAATGCACCGGACATTAATACGATAGATCCGGAGTCTGAAAGAAAAGGAATTGCATATTTTACGGCATAATATTGTGGCCAAAACTTGCCGATAAAGCTGCTTTCAGCAATATCATCCGTAGCAGTAATTGGTCCAAGGGTATAAGAGGCTCCTGGGGTGAACAAATGATCAAAATTTCCAACCTTTTTGAAAAAATCTTCTAATTGGTTTTTATCCTGATTATCCAATACATAAGTTTGAAGATGGTTGTTACTTATTATTTCTTGAGCAATCCTTAGTTTTTCTTTCGAACGGCCTGCAATAATAACATGTGCTCCTTGTTCGATTGCTTGTTTTGCTGTTGCAAATCCAATACCAGAACTCCCACCAATGATAACGATACGGCTACCTTTTAATGTAGTTATAGACATATTTAAGCCACTCCCTTAATAAAAACTTTAAAATAAAACTGTTATGCTTTTATTATTCGCTAAAAGATAGCAAGTGAAAAGTACGCACTTTATATGTACATAGTCACAAATTTCGTACTAATCGCTATTTATGCGGATAAGTAATATGAAAAATTGCAAAATATGGTTTATGATATCTGAGGAGAGGTGAAAAAAATGGATTTACAAGAACCGAAGTTAAAAGGGGTAATAGCAACATTACAAATAATCGGTGGAAAATGGAAGCCACTCATTTTATTTATTTTGCTAACAGATGGAACAAAACGATTTGGTGAATTAAAGCGATTAATACCAGACATATCTCAAGGAACATTAGCGAAGCAACTTAGGGAATTAGAGCAAGATCAACTAATAGAACGAGAAATTTATCAAGAAATACCACCTAAAGTGGAGTATAGCTTAACTGAGCATGGAAAAACGGTAAGTTTTGTTTTGGATAGTATGTGTGGTTGGGGAAGGAAACATTTAGAATATATAAATAGAGATAAACTATAAATTTATTATGTAAACAAAAGTGTGGAAAGCTACTATTTTGATAATCTATATTTTATAATAAAATGATGTTATCGTACATAAAGTATTAATTGCAGCGGGATAGATGAAAACGTGTATTGCTCGAGGTAAGTACTTGTTCGGGACTGAAAAATGTGTACCAGATATAAAAAGGGATTTACAAAAATATAAATTATGAGTCTATTTCGGGGATCATCATGATTAAACATTTCATGTATAGTAACAAGGGGGAAATAATAAGATGAACGAATTAGAGTACAAAAACTTTTATGATAAAGTAGGAAGATTAAATGGATGGGATTTTAGTAAGGTAAAATGTGAAACTGTAGGAGATACATGGGACTTTTATGGAGAAGTGAAAAAAAGATGTAAACCATCAGACACTCTACTTGATGTTGGTACAGGTGGAGGAGAGAATGTGCTTAACATAGCACCTTCAGCTAAATTTTTAATTGGAATTGATAATTCTAATGGGATGATTGAAACGGCACATTCTAACTTGAAAAAATCAGGTATACAAAATGTCGAGTTTCTTCAAATGGATTCTGAAGCGTTAACGTTTCAGAATGCCTATTTTGATATTGCTTCTAATTGTCACGCACCGTTTATAGCATCTGAGTTAGCAAAAGTAATGAAACAAGGTGCTTTTTTCTTAACGCAACAAGTTTGCGAACATGATAAATTGAATCTTAAAGAAGCATTTGGAAGAGGACAATGCTTAGGTGAAAGAGATGGCACATTAAAAGAAAAGTATATGAATGAACTTATTAGTGTAGGATTTGAACTCGTGCAAGTACGTGAATATGATGTTATTGATTATTACAGTACGCCTGAAGATCTTATTTTCTTATTAAAACATACGCCTATTATTCCTAATTTTGGAGAAGAGGAAGAGGATTTTATTATTTTGCAAAAGTTCATTAAAGCTAATAGTTCTGAAAAAGGTATTCGTACGAATTCAAAACGGTTTATGATAATTGCTGTTAAATTATAACGTATTATAGCGTAAAAACTGCTTTTCTTGTATAGAAAGGCAGTTTTTTGTGTAAAAAAGAATGCAAGGAAAACATAAAAATGTACCCTTATTGATGGTAGATATCAAACAAAAAGACTTTTGGGGCTAGCATATTCATACTAAAGTTGTAGTTTTTATATAAAAAATCAATCCTTCCGTTTGATTTTATTTATTTATAAATGTAATACAATACGAATAGATAATAAGAAATGAGGGGGAATGTAACGTGATTACACATATTTCAGATATAAAACTACAAACGGTTTCTATAGAAGGGGTAAAACAAGTTTATAGGGACATATTATCTTTTCCAATAAAAAAAGAAACAGCATCGTTTATTCAATTTGAAGTAACACCTTATACAACAATTAGTTTCCAAGAAGTGTATGAACCAATTGCACCTGCGCACTTTGCTTTTGAAATTCCATATTCAAAATTTCATGAAACAGCAAGATGGCTTGAAAAGTCTGGATTACTTATTGTGAAATGGAAAGATGGAAATACAATTGGTGAGGAGAACGGTTTATTTAATTTATATTTCAAAGACGGTGATGGAAATCTTCTTGAAATTATCACACATAGTTATGTTAAAGAAGATGTATTAGTACCGCAGTCACCTTTAAACATTTTATATGTAAGGGAAATCGGTCTTCCCGTTAAAAGTGTACCTGTTTTTACGGAATGGTTAAAATCAAATCTAGATATGAGAACGATGGAGGATGGGGATATTTTCAACTTTGTAGTTGGCGGCACTGCATATATCGTCGCGACATGGTGGCAGCGACCTTGGATTCCAATTGCGATGAAAGCTTTACAACCGAAAGTACATGTTTCTTTCGGAACACCGGATCAAGATTTTTTATACCGAATCCAAAATAACTTTAAGGAAAATAGTGTTCCATTTGAATGTAAAGGTAATGAAGTATCATTTATTCAACAGGGATATGCATTTACTGTCTCGCATACACCAGAGTTGCATTCAAATATTCCTAAAGAACTAAACTTACCACTTTCTATTTAAGGATAGAAAGCGGTAAGTTTTTGTATCTTCGAGAAGAAGGTTTTTGTTATGTTTACAGTGAATGTAAAGAAAGGGAAAAGGCGCTATTCAAATTTATTTTATGGAGGTAAACAAAATGAATCTAGGTAATCCGATTGCAAAAGGGAATACAGCAGACATTTATCTATATGATAATAAGATTGTGAAATTATTTAAAGATTACCTCCCAGATACAGAGTCTATGAATGAAGCAAAAAAACAAAAATATGCTTATTCATGCGGATTATCAGTTCCAAACGTATTTGCAGTGACAAAGATAAAAAATAGACAGGCAATTATTATGGAATACGCAAAAGGTGACAGTATAGGTGATCTCCTGCTTAATAATCTAAATGAGGCAGAACATTACATAAATATTTGTGTTAATCAACAAAAAAAGATTCATGCTATACGTGTGAATACGGATGAAACGGAAGCAATGGGGGAAAGGTTAGAGCGTCAAATTAAATCTGTACATAAATTGGATGAAAACCAAAAGGAAAGTATATTGAATAAGTTACATTCAATCAAATTTGAACCTAGATTATGTCATGGCGATTTCCATCCATTTAATCTAATTTTGAGTGAAAAGAATGTAAATATTATAGACTGGGTAGATGCTTGTTCAGGTGATATTCGTGCAGATGTGTTTCGTACATATTTATTGTATGCGCAGTCTTATATAGAATTAGCAGAAATGTATTTGCAAATATATTGCAGTAATACCAATCTAACAAGAGATGAGATCTTTCAATGGGCTCCTGTTATGATTGCAGCTAGATTGTCTGAGAAATTATCTCCGCAAAATGAAGTATATTTAAACAGATTATTGACTCAGTATTTATAAGTAATAAAACAAAGTTTGTCTAGTAGCTAATTAATAAATATAGTTGTTTAACTAAAGTTGCCTTGTGGTTAAACAACTGTATTTTTAAATATTGATATAGGTATATTTAGTTTCAATCTTCATCCTATAAAGGTTCATAATCCGTACTTGTTCCTCAGTTAATTCTTCTTTATCCCAATACATATGCATTAAACTATATTCAAAAAGCTCCTTTAATTTTATAAACAATGGAAACTTGTCTATTATCTCTTTAGGTAGTTCATTTTCCTCTTGATACCCTTCAAATAGTGCTTTTGTAATAGAATACTCATAGTCAACAATATTCCCATCTCCAGCAAATGAATATTCTATCGCACTATAAATAGGAACGGCTAAATCGAATATATAAAAATGTTTTTCGCAGTCTTGAAAATCTATCATTGTTAAGTTTGAATTATTTTCAACTAAAATGTTTTCTAACCATAAATCTCCGTGTATTAAGCCGTAATTTGAAGGGGATTTTTGTAGTTCCTTTATGGAAGTTAAAACGTCAGATGCCATCTCTCTTATAGTCGTCTCTTCTTTAGGGATATATTTAAGAAAATTATATTCTTCATTTTCATACCAATCGTTTATATGTTTTACTGGTTTAATCTTTTCAAAGCTTTTAGAAATACGATGTAGTTTTCCAATTTGTTTACCAAGCTTTCTAAATATATTAGAATTCCATTCGCACCTTGGTAAATGTATTCCTGGAGCAGCTTTATATAATACGGCAAGAATTTCCTTGTCTAATGTTAACCTTTCTACTAAATTCCCATTAAGAGAAGGTATGATTGGAGGAACCGCTAAACCATTTTCATATAAAAAGTTCGTATATGTAACTTCTTCTAACTGTTCTTCATATGTTTTGTAGTTTGTAATTCTAATGAAGTATGTATCTAGTTCTGTAAGACATTGATACATTTCATTCGTTATTGGTTTAATGTTAATAAAATTTAATGGATATCGTTCATTTAGTAATCTAAGTATTCCTTTTTCTAACTCGTTCATTGTAACGCCCTTTCCAAACTTTAATTTTTTACTAGAGAATTAAAAGAATCTTAATTTACAACATTCGTGTTTTATTTTTGATATCCTTTAAAATGAAGCATTTTGTAATGAATGGCCCATGTTATAAAACACAAGAAATATCAAAAGAAAGAAACGAATCTCTTTTATACTTTTATATAAGGAGTGAAGGAAATGAATGAACATATACAGCAGATGATTGATTGGATTGAGAGCAGTTTAAAAGAAGAATTTTCATTAAATGAATTATCTCGTTATATGGGTTATTCTCCGTATTACTGTTCTTTTAGATTTCACCAAGTAACAGGCATTAGTATTAGACGCTATATTCTTTTGAGAAGATTGTATTTATCTACGGGGGATTTGACGAATGATAGAAAGATAATAGATATTGCATTGGATTACGATTATTCTTCTCAAGAGGCTTATAGTAGAGCTTTTAAGAATGTTTTTGGAATGAATCCAAGAGAATTCCAGCTTAACAAAATGCCTATTCAGTCATTTATTAAACTAAAAATAGAAGAGGAGTTAAAAATGAATATTTCTAGAAAATTAGAGGTTGAGCAGTTACGTAGCAATAATAATGAGTTGTTTGATAAAGATGTACTTAACATATTGAATGGTCAAATGATGTATGAAGAATTTAAAACGGAGAAACTAATGGGTGAGTCTGATTATGTCCCATTTAACGAGGCCATGTGTGTAAATAGGGCTACTGCACAAGTTTTTGATGAAGAGTTTATTAAAAAAAGAGCAGAAGGTCATAACAGTTCAGTAGAAAGTTATACAAAAAAGGTCATAGATCCGTTAAAAAATCTTTTTACAAAAAAGTATAAATGCATTGTTTTATGGTTTGGTGAAGATATGTTCTGTCAAATGAACCTACTTACCATACTTTCTTACCTTGAACAGTCCTCTTATGAAGGGAAGGTATACTTAAATAGCTTTAGAGAAGATGAATTTAAAGTAAATCAAATTGAACTTGGATTGGGAAATTATTCTTCGGTATACAATGAAGTATTAGTAAACCATAAAAAGGCTTCCCATAAGGTACCACCAGTAATGTATCAGTCTATAGACTTATATTTAGAAATGCTAAAACAAGATAATACTGTAATGAAATTTATCTCTAAAAATAAAGATTTATCAACTCAAGAATTATTAACAAAGTTGTTTCAGCTATTTCCAATAATCGGATATGGGGATTCTCAGTACATAGAACTGATAAATAAAATAAAGAAGAAAGCTGCACCTAAAATATAGGAACAGCTTTCTTTTTACAATTGTTCAAGTAACTCTAATTCACTCTCTACAAATAACATTAGTTCTTTAATCGTTTCTCCTGTAAAATCAAAACGAATTCCAGCAGCTTCATATACTTCAGTTAAAGGTTTAGAGCTACCTAACGATAATGCTTTTTTATAATTTTCTATTGCTTGTTTAGGGTTTTCTTTATATTGTTTATACATTTGCAGCGCACCAAGTTGTGCGATTGCATATTCGATGTAATAGAACGGTATTTCGAATATGTGTAATACAGGTAACCAGCCAGTTGCGATCCAATTTTCATACCCTTCAATATTTACGACGCTCGATTGGTAAGTGTTATGTAATTCTAAATACTTTTCGTTTCTTTCCTTAGCAGTATGATTAGGATTTTCATACATCCAATGCTGGAATTGATCAACGATAAGCATCGGTGGTAAATACTTAACAATATCTTTAAAGAAATCTAATTTTGCTTTTATAAATTCTTCTCTATTCTCATAAAATGTATCCCAATATTCCATCGAAAATAATTCCATTGTCATGCTAGCGAGTTCTGCTGATTCAGAAGGGATTTCCAAATATTTTTGAAGTTCTAACTGCTTCATACATTCATTATGAATACTATGGCCCATTTCATGGAGGAAAGTAGTAACATCATAATGTGTATGATTGAGATTCATGAAAATGAAAGATAATTGAGAAGCAGGTAAATATTCGCAAAATCCTCCTGGTCCTTTTCCTTTACGACTTTCTAAATCCAAGCAATTATTTTTATGCATACGGTCCAGTAATGTTGAAAATTCAGGGTCTAGTTTGTGTAAAACGTGAGAACTTTTTTCGATTAAATCGCTCGCGTCTTCGATAGGTTTTAATGCTTTTTGATTTGGTGCGGTTGCTTTTACATCCCACAGACGAAGGAAATCTACTTGAAGTTCAGATTTTTTCTCATTCAATATTTTATCGATAAGTGGTACAACGTATTTACGAATAGATTCAGCCAGCTCATAGCAATCATCAGGTGTATAATCAAAACGTTCATGTTTTTTAAACATATAATCACGATAATTATCTAATTGAATGTTTTTTGCTTTTTGGTGACGGATTGCGATTAATTCATTTAATATATTTTGTAATGTATCTTCAACAGATAAGAATGTCTCAGAAATGAGTGTTTTTGCTTTTTTTCGAATATCACGATTCGGATCTTGTAAGTAAGACTGTAGTTCGGTAATTGTCTTTTCTTCACCGTCCCATTGTGCAGTTAAACCACCTGTAATTTCGAAGTACTCTGTTACTAGTTTGTCTTCAGTTATCTCTAAATCAATGTTCTTTTCACAAAATAATGTTTGCGCATTCTTAATTTTTTTATCTAGTAAGCTATACGTTTTTGGATCAAGTTCCATTCGAAAAGGAGATTCTAAATATTTATTATCAAATGAATTTTGATAACGTTTCAAAAGAGGCCTTACAAATTGTTGATCATATTCAAAAGTATCTTTTATTTCTTTATTATCCGTATTACATTGAAAGGCGATGTAGTGTAATCTTAATTGTTCTTCAATTGCCAAAATGAATGTAGATTGTTTTTTTAACCAGTTTTCAAGTTCTAGTTTTGAAGAAATCACTTCATTTAATAAAGTAGAAAGAGCTTTTTCTACTTCTAATACATTATTAATATCAATCGTATTTACACGTTGCAATATTTATCCCTCACTTTTTATTTACTTAAGGAAGTATTCTTCTTCTTTACTACAATCCCTTTTTTTCCTAGGAAGTTTGTGCCCACAACTCCAAGAACAATCAAAATTGTTCCGATGATGTGATAGTATGCGATTTGTTCATGTAAGAATACAACACCCGCGATAATTGTAATAAGTGTAGATAAGTTGCTGAAAACACTTATTTTAGCTGCTTCAATATAAGATAACGAATAGTTTAATAACAATGCGGTTAGTAAAGAAGATAGCAAACCTAAATATAAAATGGAAATAAGAAATGTTCCGTTCATAAATGGTTTAAAGTATATAGTTAATGTCCCTTTGTTTATATGGCTGACGATAGCAATTAAATTAAAACTAATAAAACCAATCGCTGTCATTGTATAAGTTAAATCCATCAGCTTGAAATTATTTGCCATTTTCCGTGCTAATACATTATAGAAAGCAGATGATAATGCCGATAACAAAATAAGAATAACGCCGATGATACTAGTTTCATAAGCCCCTAGACCATTCATTATAAATATATAAATGACACCGATGACGGAGATGAGTACAGAGATTTTTTGTGATGTATTCGTATACTCTTTTAAAAAATAGGAAGCTAAGATCATCGTAAATATTGGGATCACCGCTTGTATAATTCCTGCTTCAGATGAACTTGTATACACTAATCCAAAAGCTTGAAAAGCAAAAAAAAGTGCTGGATAAAAAATCGCAATTGGTAAAAGAGAAAGTATATTTTTAAATGATATATTTAACTTTATGAATCCAAAAATCACCGGAATATTTGCTGCTATGAAAGCAACTGTAAAACGATGAGCCAGAGTATCAAGAGGGCTTGTAATGGTTAGTGTTAGTTTCACGAATAAAAAAGAAAACCCAATAATAAATGAATAGAGTAATGCTGATATATATGCTTTTGTTGTATTTTTCATAATTTCACCTCATAGTAGTTGATTTCTTACTGGCCAGTATACGTACATAGTAAACTTTCTGATCTAGTGCTACAATGTGAACAAATACAAACTGTACCGGTACAAATTAAATGATGAGGTGGTAATGATGTATAAGTATTTACATGTTTTCAACGACTTAGAAAGTATGATTCAAAATGGGGAGATAAAAGAAGGTAAGAAACTACCGTCTATTCGGACACTAGTTACGCAATATGAGTGTAATAAGGCAACGGTTATACGGGCGCTACATGAATTAGAAAAGCGTCATATTATTTATTCTGTGCCTCAAAGTGGGTACTACGTTGTTAAAAAATCTGGGAATACCATAGAAAATAACGAGATAATTGATTTTGCTTCCTCAGCACCAGATCCAGATGTTTTCCCATATTTAGATTTTCAGCATTGTATTAATAAGGCCATTGATACGTATAAAAATGACTTGTTCGTATACGGAACGCCGAAAGGTTTACCGTCTTTAATTCCGGTCATTCAAAAACAATTAGCAAATTATCAAGTCTTCACGAAAGAAGAAAATATTTTTATAACGTCAGGTGTACAACAAGCGCTAGCGATACTAACTTCTATACCATTTCCAAATGAGAATGAAACGATATTAATTGAACAGCCAACATATCATTTATATATTGAGTATCTAGAAATAAATAAAATTCCTGTAATCGGTATTAAACGTACGAATGAAGGTATTGACTTGCATGAATTGGAGCGTATATTTCGAACAGGTAAAATAAAATTCTTTTATACGATACCGAGATATCATCATCCGCTTGGAACTTCTTATTCTAAAGATGAGAAAGAAAAAATCGTGTTATTGGCTAAGAAATATAATGTATTTATAGTGGAAGATGATTATTTAGCAGATTTAGAAACAGATTCAAAAGCAGATCCGTTATATAGCTTGGATAATTGTAATCACGTAATATATTTAAAAAGTTACTCTAAGATTATTTTTCCAGGTTTACGGGTTGGAGTTGCGGTCATTCCACCATCCATCGCAAATGATTTCCATACATATAAAAAGATATTAGATATTGATAGTCCGATGATTTCTCAAGCGGCTTTAGAAATTTATATAAAGAGCGGTATGTTTGAACGTCATAAAAACAAAATTAAATCTTCCTACTACAATAGATCAATAAAATTAGCGGAAACATTAAAAAAAGTGCAAAATGAAAATCCATCATTATTTGCATATAATAGAAAAAACACATTGGGAATACACACTTGTTTAGAAATAGAAAAAAACATAGCTATAGAATCAATCATAAAAAATTTAAGAGAAAATCAAATTAGTATCGATTCAGTTGATAGAAATTATTTAAATGATTTTCATAAAGAAAAGTTGCTAAAGTTAAACGTATCGAATGTAAAAGAAGATAAAATTGAAGAAGGTATTCGTAAATTGATTGAGGAAATCAAACAAGTGGGACGGATAACCTTTCAATTTAAAAAATAAATAAGGAGGTTTGTTGTGAGACGCAAAATAATTCTCTTGTTTGTGTGTATCGTTATAATAATTGGAGCTATCATTGTGACTAAATATTATAAAGAAGATGATCAATGTATTGCAGTTGGTAAGTATTCAAGAGGTATTATCGTAGATCAAAATAACGAACCTATATCTAATGTGAAAATTTATGAAGATTCAATTGAAAGTAAGGAACGTAGTATTTCAAATACACAAGGCGAATTTGAAATACTAAATGGAGTTTGTGGTGAGATTGTATTACAATTAGTTACTCCAGATGGAGAAATCTATACGAGAAAATATGATAGTAAGCATATACCGGAAGTGATAGAACTGAGTTATAAAAAGTAAGGGGAATTACATGCAACCAGTACAAGGAAAATGTGTTAAATTGATATTTTTTAGAGCACTCAATAGCTGCGTGCTCTTTTTATTTTGGACATAAGCAATTTAAATGGAAATAAACTACCAATATATGGCGCTCTTTATGTATAGCATTTATTATGAATAGGAGGGTGATGGAATCTATGGGGGTACGTATAGTCGATGATTTACAGCAATTATCGCTATTACTAATGTTTTTAAGTACATTAATATTTTACAGATACTTAAAGAAAGTGAAACGAGAGAGAAAATTGACTGGTTTTGAATGGACCATGTATTTTGTCACTCAATTCGCGACATTAATTTGGGCATTTACTTATTTCATTAAACACTTAGCTGAATCGTAATTCCTATTCTTTTAATCTAATGTATTGTTATCTATTAGGGATATAAATATAGTCCGTATCTAAATCAATGACAACATCGCTCGTGACGTCTTCTCGTAGTAATTTTGGGATTTTTTTATAATGGTAATGTACACAAAATAAGCTTAGAAGATCTTCGTTAGATATCTCTTCATTTTTCACATTTAAATACATTGTTCTTAATTCGTTTAGAGAACGGTTAAGGCCAATAACATACTCATTAATTCCATATCCATCAAATTCAATTATCATATTATCACTTTTGGTTGCTAGCCAACTTTATAGCTTAAATTTTAGATGAATCTATTATACATTTTTTTAAATTTAGTGAGAATATATTTTTATAAAATGTGAGGGTCATAGATGGAACAAAATAAATTAGTTTTAGAAGGACCAAAACGTCTTAAGTGGGAAACTTGTAAAATTAAGTCTATACAGGATGAGGAAATTATCATTAAAACAATTGCAGGTGCAATAAGTATTGGAGCAGAGTTACCACAGTATAAAGAATCGGATGTTTCAGATACAAATCCTATGTATCCTAGAAAAACTGGATATGAAAGTTATGGTGAAGTTATTCAAGTTGGTAATAAAGTAACAAATTTAAACGTAGGTGATAAAGTTGTCTCTTTTTATGGGCATAATACGATAGGAATAGTTAAGGGAGATAAAGTAATCCGAGTGCCTAGTTATATAAAATCTAAAGTTGCTTTATTATCTATTCTTTCGTGTGATGCTGCTAAAGGAGTATTAAAACTAAATCTGCGACAGGATGAAAAAGTACTTATAACTGGAATGGGAGTTATTGGTTTACTCGCTTGTTATTTTTTAAAATACTATGTAGGTGTTAAGCAGGTAGATGTTGTTGAACCTAATAAAAATAGAAGAGATTTTGCAAAGAAATTTGGTGCGAAAAACATATATGAATCAGAAGAACAAATAATAGAAACATATAATTACGGTTTCGAATGTTCTGCTACAAATAGTGGGTTTCACACATTACAAAAGGCTATTAATAGTAATGGAGAAATATGTATTCTTTCTGATGGTAATATAGAAGACCTAACATTAACCGCTGACTTTTATCGAAAAGAATTGCAAATCATTGGTTCAAGTGACGGATATGATTATCAAAAACATGCAGATTGGTTTTTTAATCAAATAGAACAGACGCCATGGATAGAAGAGATTTTTCAACATGAAATTCATTATTCTACACTCGAGCAATGTTTTGCAGAATTGAGTAAAGGGACAATAAATCCATTGAAAGTATTCGTTTCATATGAATAATAGGTCAACTTATAGCTTATAATTCATCCTTTAATGGAGAATGCTAGTAACATTCACCATTAAAGGATTGGGCTATTATGAATATGATTTTGGAAAGCATAATTTTAATTCTTACTGGAATGATTGCATTAAAAATGACAGGTAGTAAATCTGTTAGTCAAATGACGAGAGCGGAAATAATTATAGTAGTATCAATCGGCCGTATTATTGTAGAACCAGTATTAAGTAGGAAAGTAGTCCCATCTATATTTGCAGCTGTAATATTTGCAAGCGTACTTCTTATCATTCATTTCTTTGAATTGAAATCAAGGAAGGTGGAACAATTCCTAAATGGCAGTAGTGTTGTTATTGTTGAAAACGGAGAAATTGTAAAAGAGAATTTGATGAAAGCAAAAATGTCGGAACAACAACTATATATGCAATTAAGAGAAAAAGGAATTCATGATTTAAAGAGTTTACAACAAGTTACAGCTGAACCGAATGGGCGTATTGGTTATCAATTAATAGAGAAAGCTCAACCAATAACTTTAGAAGTGTTAGAAAAAGTAATAGATCAGTACAATATAAAAAGATAATTTCTTATGTAAAAATGCCAATATACAATAGAAGTATTGGTATTTTTTATTTTGTCTAAATGTAAAAATTAATATTTAGAATACATATTCAACCAATCTTTAAAATAGATATAGGCTTATTAATATGCTATATTCAATGGACCTATAGTGACTGTGGTGAAAAAAGCAGCGTTAAAATGAATAGGTCTTTCAGGTGATGCTATACAAGAGATAAGAATAAGGAGATAAAAATAAAATGGAATTTTGGGAATCAAGTTTTATTGAGAAACAAACAATGTGGGGATTTGAACCTACAGAATCTGCAATTTTGACAAAAGATGTTTTTCTGGAAAAGAACGTTAAAGACATACTAGTTCCGGGTATTGGATATGGTAGAAACGCAAAGGTATTTATCGAAAATGGTATAAATGTAACTGGTATTGAAATTTCAAAAACTGCAATTGATTTAGCAAGAGAAAACGGACTAGAAGATGTTAGTATGTATCACGGTTCGGTAAACGAAATGCCTTTTGATAACAAACTGTATGATGGGATATTTAGTCATGCACTTCTTCATTTGTTGAATGAGCAGGAAAGAGAGAATTTTATTAAAGATTGTTATAATCAGTTAAAACCAGGTGGATATATGGTTTTCACAACAGTTTCTCAAAAAGCTCCTATGTATGGAAAAGGAAACCAGTTGGATAAAGACTATTATGAGATAATGGAAGGCGTAAAAATGTTCTTCTATGATTCTGAATCTATAAAACAAGATTTTAATAAGTATGGATTAGTACAAGTTTCGGAAATTGACGAACCAAATAAGAATGTAGAAAATAAACCTTCAATTAATTTCTTAATGATAAAATGTAGAAAAGACCTGTGAAAAATTAGTATATATTGATTGTATATTCTGCATAAATAATAAAGGCAAACATACTAGGAATTATAAATGAACTAGAAGTCTTAATAGAGATAAATCTAGAGAAACAAGACTAGATAGCGCTTAAAATATGGGGAAATACAGTGATAAAATTAGAAATAAAATGCGTTTGATATTTTTTGTGGAGTTTTAATGTCAGAAAAAGAAGAAAAGGAGAAAAAATGGTTTCCTAGAAGGTGGGGGAAAAGAAAAGTTTCAGAGCATTTATCTCAACTAAACAAAAAAAAGGATTTGGGTTACAATCTATGTTATAGATTTGTATATCGTAACTATTCCTTGTACAGTAAAAAAATATAAATCTTAATACATATATGTTTATAGAAGCGACTGTTTCTTATAAAAGATACGATCGCTTCTATAAAATTGTCAATTTTATGCAATTAAGTGATGCCTAAGAAGTCGTATCGTTATCTCAAAGTATCGCCTTAAATACTTTTAATGAGTTTTATCCCCTCAACAAAGAAAAGTATTAAGTGTATAGTGTTCATTACAAACCATAACATGAGCTTTGAGTTCTTCACAGTTTTCAACTGACTTGATTTTGTATTAGACAATTCTATCTTTAAAGACATTAATATAATAGTATTAGACATAAAGCCTAACAATATAAATCCGAATAAAGGTAAGTTTGTAATAGCGCCTATTACCATAATTGCTATGTATACTATAGTTAGCTTTTTAATATACTGTTTATCTTCTTTTAATTTATCTATATTTTTGGTTTTGAACCAGTTTCTTACTATTCTTACAAAAATAATAGTTTGAAATACTAGTACAATTATACTTACAAAGAGAAGGAACAAAGTTCTTAAATTATTTTCCATTAAACCGTTCATTTCGTATGTACCCCTTTTATTTATGTTTATAGTATGAAAATGTAATTTTCAAAGAACCTGCATGTGATTAGTAACGGTACTCGTTCTCTATTTTCATGTTACTCTATCCTTGTTAATTATGGCAAAGGACAAATCTAAGCATTTAACTGTTAGTATGGTATACCCTTTATATATTTTAGGTTAATTTTGATTGTTTGCATATAATTTTATATTGGAATAAGTAATACGTCAAAATGTTTTGTGAAAATTACGGCTATTAATTGCTTGTACAAAAGAAAAAGATTAGTAGGTAGTCATATCGTAACGGGCGAGGTATACCTTATCTGTTGTCTGTTTAAAATGAAGTTTAACCATGTTGAAAATATGATTTTCATTTAGTATTTCTAGAAACAATAATGTGGTTAATTTTGGTGAAATTTAAAATGGAGGAAAAACGTTAGACCACTAGAGTGAATATATTCAAAGCCATATCATGTGTAGTGTTTAATATAATTAGGGGGAACTACATGACAAGAAAACAGATAATCATTACCTTATTTTCAATTACAGCGTTCATACTAATTTTAGTATCACTTGGTGTTTTTGAGGAAGAACTAAAAGAAACAGATTATAGTGAAGTTGTACAATTCATGGAAGATATGAAAAACAAAGAAGAAGTTGAGATTGATGTAGTTACTTACTATTCAGATAAGGCCTCTTTAGAGAATAGTGTACTCAAACAACCAAATGGTTGGATTATTTATCGTTTAAAAGCTCGTTATGATAAAGTAACAAATCAAAGTTGGATAGATGTGACGCCTGATCTTAGCCGTTTTAAGAATGTGGAGAAAATTTCTGAGGATATCATTACCTCGCACCAACAATGCGGCTATATTAATCATAATACAGACGAGAATAAAGGAAAAGTAGGATACATGTTAACAGAATGCTTCCATAAGTGGGAATACGATGTGAAGCCATCAGGGTTTGAAGGATATAGGATTAATTACACAATCTTACCGATTTTAGGTTTAAAATAAATTTAGTATTTGTTAATCAATTAGCTGATAATGTAGCTGAACAAGTAATGTATGATATTAAACTTATATTTTAATAATAGTTTTGGCTTATCTTTTTTAGGCTATTTGCAATGAGTTGAATAACCTTTATTCTAAAACAGTAATTAATAAAATTATTTAGTGTTAATATAAATTCTTATATATGGATTATGCACAAATAAAAAGGACAAGCATATAATAGAAATACCTATTAACTTTAAGTAACCTTAACTTTCTTTAATAGGATATCTCAAAATCCCCAAAAAGAGCACTTGCGGAAACAAGTGCTCTTTTATTTTTTTGTTTATTGAAGATGATTAAATTTCGTCCGACTAATATGGAATTTTAAACCACTATTTTATATAAAGTGGTAAAATAAGTAAGGGGAATTTGTAAGGGGGCGAGGGATTTGAAACTAAAAGAGCTGGCGGATTTGTTATTGATTAAAGATACCAATGGAGATATGAATGTAGAAATTACGGGATTAGAAATGGATTCTAGAAAAATAACTAGTGGGAATTTATTTATATGTGTATCAGGTATCGATGGTTTTCTTGAAGATCGACATCAATTTGTTGAAGATGCAGTGGAAAATGGTGCTGTGGCGTTAATTGTAGAAAGAGATATAAATATTGAAATACCTAAAATAATTGTTAAAGATGCTAGGTATGCTATGGCAGTTATTGCATCACATTTCTATGGTTACCCATCTAATAAAATGAAGCTAATTGGAATTACAGGAACAAATGGTAAAACAACTACTTCCTATTTACTTGAAAAGATTTTGACTGATTATGGATTTCAAACAGGGCTTATGGGGAATAACGGAGTGAAAGTTGGTTCGAAATGGTATCCTACTGATATTAATACGCAAGAACCACCGATACTTCAGCGGAATTTGCAAACGATGAAAAATCATAATACAGATTATTGTGTTATGGAAGTTACCTCACAAGGTTTACACATGGAAAGAGTTAAAGGGTGTAACTTTAAAACCGCTATTTTTACAAATTTAACGCAAGATCATTTGGATTACCATGGAACATTTGAGGAATATAAGCATGTAAAAGGCCTTCTATTTTCAAGATTAGGAAATGATTTTTCTATTACAGATAAAAATTTTGCTATATTGAATGCAGACGATCCATCGGTAGAATACTTTAAAAAAATTACTTCAGCTGAGGTTATTACATATGGGATACATAAAGGAGCAGATGTTCAAGCGAAGAACATAACTTTAAGCCCAAAAGGTATTCGTTTTTTAGTTTCGTCCTTTAATGGAGAAATAGAAATCAATCTAAATCTAGTAGGCCACTTTAATGTATATAATGCATTAGCAGCAATAACAGCTGCATTGGTTGAAGGTATTCCGCTTACAAATATTAGTGACAGCTTATCTGATTTAAAGAGCATTGAAGGTAGAATGGAAATCATAGACGAAAATCAAGATTTCCTTGTAATCGTGGACTATGCTCATACGCCTGATGCGTTAGAAAATGTCCTTACTACAATTAGCGAGTTTTCAAAAGGTAAAATCATTACTGTTTTCGGCTGCGGTGGGGATAGAGATGCAAAAAAACGACCTATAATGGGTGAAATTGCTGGAAGTTATAGCGATTTTGTTTATATTACTTCTGATAATCCACGTTCGGAAGACCCGCAGGCAATAATGAAAGATATTGAAAAAGGATTTTCACAGAATAATAATTTGAATTATAAAGTTGAAGTAGATCGTGAACTTGCTATAAAACATGCAATAAACATGGCATCT
This sequence comes from Bacillus sp. 5w2, assembly GCF_054353775.1. Classification (NCBI taxonomy): domain Bacteria; kingdom Bacillati; phylum Bacillota; class Bacilli; order Caryophanales; family Bacillaceae; genus Bacillus; species Bacillus sp. 5w2. The sequence continues at coordinate 29,796 of NZ_JBTIWT010000016.1, forward strand.
TCTAATGATATTGTTTTGATTGCAGGGAAAGGGCATGAAACGTATCAAATTTTAAAGGATTTGACTATTCATTTTGATGATAAAGAAAAAGCTCGACAAGCAATTATAAATAATAAATAGATTATCTTTTAGAAAAGATTAGATTAAGTTGTGAATGGAGTGTTATTGAATGCAAACTAGAAAAGCTTATTTATATGTATTTCATACGATGTCCGATTGGGAATACGGACATTTAATTGCTGAACTTAATACAGGTAGATATTTTAAAAAGGGTTTAGCACCTTTTAAAGTAGTTACAGTTGGAATAAATAAAGAAAGGGTTATTTCAATGGGAGGCTTGAACGTAAAGCCAGATATTTCCCTAGATGAATGTGTACTTGAGAGTAATGATTTATTGATTTTACCTGGAGGAAATACTTGGACTGAAAACATACATAAACCCATATTGCAAAAAGTTGAAGAAGCTTTAAAGATTGGTACTATTGTGGCTGCAATTTGTGGTGCAACAATAGGCCTTGCAAATTACGGATACTTAAATTCTAGAAAGCATACAAGTAATAGTTTAGATTATATGAAAATGGTTTGTCCTACATATAAAGGGGAAAATTTATATGAAATGGGATCTGTAGCGTCTGGTGAAAATCTTATTACTGCATCTGGAGTAGCTCCTTTGGAATTTGCAGTGGAGGTACTGAAAAAATTAGATGTATTTGCGCCAGATACACTCCATTCATGGTATGAATTAAATAAGACACATGAACCTGAACATTTCTTCCAGTTAATGAATTCATTAAATAGCTAAGCAATTTAGTATGATCAATAATAAAAACCATGTTTCTAATGATACTGAAGCATGGTTTTTGTGTTTTGATTAATAAATATATAAAGTAACAAATTTTGTACAATAAAAATGAATTTGAGAGAAAGAGTCACATCTTAATTATACGATTATTTCTGAACGACAAACGTAATAGCATTTGTTTTTAATTGAATGTGTCTTTCGTTTCGGACTATATTATAAGCTATTTCTTTTATTTCAACTTTTATTTCTTGCCATTCCTTATAAATGCTTTTTAATAGATATATCATATGTTCAGTTGGAAGGTTAATTTCAATTAAAGCATCTAATTCTTCTTTCGTATGTAAGTCAATTTCTTGTATGTTCGAGTTAATAATTAAACAATTGATACCACCAGTCTTTGTACCTTTTTTCATAGAATGGAGCACGTTTTTTAAATCTTCTTCTGATTGAACATGCTCTAAACTTGATATTGCAACGATATAATCAAAAATATCAGGTTGGATGTAGTAGTTTTCAATTGCTGCTTGTTCTGTTTTTATAACTTCAAAAACATCATGTTCTTTACTATAAATTTGTAATTTTGTTAAAGCAGAATCAAGTAAGTCTACACATGTAACAGTGCCGCTAGCATTTTGTATCTTTTGTGCAATTGGAATACTATTTCTTCCAACGCCAGAGCCGAGATCTAGTACTTGTAAGAAATTTTGTCCTTCAAAGTAATCCATCAAGTCCATAACTGTGTTAACTGGTTTGTATAGCCAAGAGCCAGTTTCAAATAGTTTGTATTGTTCATAGCAAAGGTCATGATATTTCTTTTCTTCGTGTCTTATGTGATCGATACGGTTCATATAGTTTCAGTTCCAATATTATTATTGCGAAATGAATGGGTAGGACAACCTTTTACATTTGTTTGAAACCGAAAAATACCACCAGCATTTGGATACTCTTTTAATTCGTTATCTGTCATTCTTGTTCTGGCTGTTGTAACATATAAATCTGTTAAGTTAGGCCCCCCAAATGTACATGACGTTACATATAACGCTGGAATTGGGATACTTAATATTTGTTCTCCAGTTAAAGGATTCCACCTAGTAATCTTTGAACCTCCCCAATGTGCAATCCATAAACAACCTTCTTCGTCAATTGTCATACCATCAGGTAGACCGTCATTTTCGGAAAAAATGATTACATCACTTGGATTACGAATTTCTCCAGTACAAATATCATAATGAAAACGAACTACTTTTTTAGTAGGTGTATCAATAAAGTAAAGGTATGTATGGTCAGGTGACCAAGCCATGCCGTTTGATGTATTTACATGTGAAACTTTTTTCTCTACTTTTAAGTTACTATTTAAACAATACAAGGAACCTGCAGCATTAATACCATATGTATCTGTAGAACCTGCCCAAAAACGTCCTGCTGGATCGCATTTTCCATCATTAAAACGATTTTCAAATAAATGTGGTTCAGGGTCAAAAATATGTGTCAGTTTTTCTGTTTTTACATTAATAGAATAAAAGCCGTTTTCCATAGCTAGGAGTAGTACGTCTTCTAAATATGGAACAACACAGCCAATTTGTTGATTGAGAGCAATTACTCGGTTTGTATTAGCGGTAGGACTAAATATGCATAATTGCTTCTCAACAATATCAACCCAGTATAAAAGTTGCTTTTTTTCATTCCAACATGGTCCTTCAGCCAAACTTGCTTTAGCATCTAAAACTAATTCTATATTACTAATCAAGATTTTCACCTCGCTTTATAAGATATTTATATAATTCGATAAGAATATAGGTAAACCTTTTAGCCAGAGATATTAAGATTTTTACTGTGGAAAACTGATTTTCTTAAGTGATTAAAAAAATGTATAAACATGGAGAGGAAAATGCATATGATGTTTTATGAAATTGTTTGCTTTTCTTGTAAAAATATATTTCGTGTTTACGAAGGTAGTGAAAAATATAAACGATTTAAAGAGAAAACGAAGGGAACATATTGTTGTGATGAATGTAGCCATAAAATTCAATTAGAAGCGATAAAGCATTTATTTAGATAGCTTTTATTTCCGGAAAAGTTTGACAATAAAAGCGTTGTAAATTATCATATAAAAAAACTAATATATAAAATGGCATGGAAGAGAAGAGTAGTTAAAAAAGGATACGTACAGAGAGCTCTGGTAGCTGAGAAAGAGCGGTATACATTTTAACGAAAAAAGACTTGGAGCTGCGCAAGGAACTAATTTGTTTAGGGATGGTGCGACGGATTCTCCCGTTATAGAGATAGGGTATAAGCATATTTTGCCGTACCTGAAGAGGTTAATATGGCGACGTATTAACAAACTGAGGTGGTACCGCGAAGCTAACAACTCTCGTCCTCAAGATGAATAATCTTGGGGGGGGGAGTTTTTTTATTGCATAAATTTGAAAATATGAAAACAAATAATAATTGAGGTGAATAACATATGCATTGGGCGTATGAAGTAGCACATGAATTAATTAGAAAACATCCAAATAAAGAAACTTTTGTTTGTGCATCTGGAATCAGTCCATCTGGTTCTGTTCATATCGGGAACTTTCGCGAAATAATAACGACTTATTTTGTTGTAAGAGCACTTCAAGATTTAGGGAAAAGGACTCGTTTTATATTCTCATGGGATGATTATGACAGGTTTAGAAAAGTTCCTAAAAATATTGATCCATCTTTTGCAAAATATATTGGTATGCCATACTGTGATATTCCAGATCCGTATGGATGTCATAATTCGTATGCAGAGCATTTTGAAAAAGAGTTTGAGAAATCGCTTCAAGTATTTGGGGTTGATGTTGAATTCATATATCAACATGCTGAATATAGAAGCGGAAGGTATAACAAAAACATATTAGAGGCTTTATATAAAAGAAAAGAAATATATGATATATTAATAAGATTTAAAACTGGAGAGTGTAGTGAAGAAGAGCGAGAGAGCTTTTATCCGGTTACGTTATATTGTGAGAAATGCGGGAAAGATGCAACAACGATTACACATTTTGATAAAGTATTAAAAACAGTTCAGTATGAATGTGTATGTGGAAATCAAAATGAATTATCAGTATTAAATACAAATAAAATGAAACTGAATTGGAAAATCGATTGGCCGATGAGGTGGATGATAGAGGATGTTATTTTTGAGCCGGGCGGAAGAGATCATTCATCGGAATCGGGTAGTTATAATGTATCGAAGGAAATTGCAAGGGAAATATTTAATCGTGAAGCTCCTCATTACGTTGCTTATGATTTCATTGGAATTAAAGGGAATCATGAAAAAATGTCTAGTTCTTCAGGGAATAGTATTACACCTAGTGAGTTGTTGAAAGTGTATTTACCAGAAGTGATTCTATTTATGTTCGCTAAATATAGACCGAACGCAGCTTTTCATATCGGTCTTGATGAAGATGTGATTCGCAATTATACAGAATATGAACGATTGAAAGATAGTTATGAGAATAAAACGCTCAAAAACGAAGATTTATTTGATGCAATTAAACTCTCTAAAGTTGATAGTGGGTTTAAAGAGTATCCAAAGTTTAATCAGGTTGCTGGAACGTTACCGCTATTAAATTTTGATTCATCTATTTTACAAGGTATATTAGAAAAAACAGATAGGAGTTATGCAATAGATGCTATGATAGCGATATGTAACCGTGCAGAGTATTGGATAAGAAACTTTCAATCTGAAAAATTAATTGCGGTAAATCAAGAGAGAAATACAGAGTTTTACAACACATTAGATGAGAGGCAGAAAGAATGGCTAGTAGAAGTTTGTAAAATACTTCGTTCTAATAAAGATTACTCTAACTTAATGGAACAATTGTATTCGATTTGCCATCATGAAAATAAAAAAATAATGAAAGAAAATCAAAAACAATTATTTATTATAATTTATAGGCTCATTACGAATCAGACTAGCGGCCCACGTATACCGTTATTAATACATGTAGTAGGCATTGAAAAATTCATCACATTATTAGATTTCTAAAAAATAAAGGAAACGCAAGTACTCAGTGGTCTAAGTACTTGCGTTGCAAACTTTACTATCGTGAATACATTTTCGGACATTCATCACCACGTGGTTCATAAAAGCAATGGCTTTTAAATTGCCCTGCAAATGGCTGGTTATACCATTCAGGCGGACAAGCTCCAGTTGGACGGAAATACCAAAGAGCCCATCGTGCAGGCCATCTCCACTCACCTTGTAAAACTTTTCTTGCGATTTCTTTTTCTGAATCACGAGCTCGCTGATAAAAATATCCGTATTGCACGGCTTCGAATCCGCCGGGGCTTTGATAAACTGCATCACGTACAGACCGAAGTTGTTTAAAATCTAAGCAATCACAAAATACACGATTTACTACTACGCAACCGACAAGTTGTTCACCTTGTCGACCTTCTCCTTCAGCTTCAGCGCGAATTAAACGAGCTAGTAAATCAACATCACTTTCGTTATACGGAATAAGGGGCATAGTGATACCACCTTTCTTTACCTGTTATAGTAAAGAGTGTATGTATGAAAATAAGCTAAGTGCTTTTCTATATGTAAATTCAATAATTATTAAAAGGAGCTTTTATGAAAAAAGCTAATTAGTAATTGTAGACCAATATAAAAGGAGAGAGATACTATGTATCGAATTCATAAAGAACATAGCATTTACGCAATGTCACCAGAAAATAAACCATGTATGGAAGTGGAAATTGGGAGTCGCCTTGTATTTGAAACATACGATTGCTTTGAAAATCAAATTGATTCTGAAGATGTTGTGTTTCAAGAATTAGATTGGAACCGGATTAATCCAGCGACTGGCCCAGTATATATTAATGGTGCAGAACCTGGTGATATATTAGCTGTAACAATTGAAAAGATAAAAATTGCAGAGCAAGGTGTTTTAACTACAGGGGCAAATCTAGGCGTAATGGGTGAAGAGCTACATGAAAATACAGTGAAGATCGTCCCAATACATAATGAACATGTTTTGTTTTCAAATGAACTACAAATCCCGATTAATCCAATGATCGGTGTAATTGGTACTGCGCCGAAAGAAGAGAGCATTTCATGTGGCACACCTCATGATCACGGCGGGAATATGGATTGTAAAGAAATAAGAGAAGGGACAACATTATTATTACCTGTAAATGTTCCTGGTGCTTTATTAGCATTAGGTGATTTACACGCAGCGATGGGTGATGGTGAAATTGGTGTTAGTGGAGTAGAGGTTGCTGGTGAGGTGACAGTAACAGTTCAGATTATAAAAGGAAAGAAATGGCCATTACCAATGGCTATCCAAAAAGAAAAAGTAATGACGATTGCTTCAGAGAAATTATTAGATGATGCAGCGAATCGTGCTGTACGTAATATGGTGACATTTTTACATGAAGAATTAGAAATGTCTAAGGCTGAAGCAACTCTTTTATTGTCAGCTGCAGGCAATTTAAAAGTATGCCAAGTTGTGGATCCACTGAAGACTGCTCGGGTGGAACTAGGTATGAATTATGTGGAGAAACTGGGATTTACTTTGAGTGAATTTCATTTTAAATAAGAATAATGGAAGAAGGGTGCTGTTGTATAAAAGTATCCTTTTTTAATTTACGAATTAAATAAAAAAAGGTAGTATTTAATTTATATAATTGTATATAAGATTGTGGAGTGAAAAAGGAGTTAACAAATGGTTAAAATTATGATTGTAGAAGACGATATGAAAATTGCAGAACTATTATCAACACATGTTGCGAAATACGGGTATGAAGGGATTATCGTATCGGATTTTCAAAATGTATTAAACATTTTTTTAGAAGAACAACCAGAGTTAGTTTTATTAGATATTAATTTACCGAGTTTTGATGGGTACTATTGGTGCCGTCAAATTCGCGGAGTTTCTACATGTCCGATATTATTTATCTCGGCCCGTGAAGGTACGATGGATCAAGTTATGGCGCTAGAAAACGGTGGCGATGATTTTATTTCAAAGCCCTTCCATTACGAAGTTGTAATGGCTAAAATTCGTAGTTATTTAAGACGTGCTTACGGGGATTATGCACCGAAAGTAGAAGAACGGATGGTTGAGCAACAAGGACTTTGTTTATATCCCGAAAGGCTTGTATTAAAGCTTAAGAATCAAGAGATTGATATAACGAGAAACGAAGCCATTTTATTAGAAATGTTAATGAAAAATTATCCGCGTGTTGTGAGTAGAGAAGTGTTATTAAATAAATTATGGGATAGCGAATCTTATGTTGATGATAATACATTAAGTGTAAATACAACACGTGTGCGAAAAAAGTTAAAAACGATGCAGATTGAGGATGCGATTGAAACGATTCGTAGTGTTGGATATAGATTGCATATTACTTGGGATACTGGTATGGAAAAATGATAAGGCTGTTTATACGTGATCATATACCACTTATTTGTTTTACAGCGATCCAACTACTAGCCATATTCCTCGTATATTGGTTTGATGGACATAATCACATTTCAACTGCATTATATGCAATGTTTTTAGGTGTTTTCTTTATGGGAAGTTATTTAGTATTTCGTTATTTTACACATCGTTCTTTTTATGAGCGCTTAGCAAACCCAATGCAATCTTTAGATGAATCTGTTCAAAAATCTGATTTTGCAGCTGTATCGATTGCTCTTCAAGAACTACTTGAGGTGCAATATAGACATTATCAAAATCAGCTGCAAATACAAGAGAGAAAAAATAATGACCATTTAACCTTTATGAATCAGTGGATCCATCAAATGAAAACACCTTTATCTGTAATAGAATTAATTACACAGGATGAAGTAGATTCGCGTTTTGAAAGTATAAATGAGGAAACAGATCGATTAAAAAAGGGATTAGAAATGGCTCTGTATGTCGCACGTTTAGAAGCATTTACACAAGATTTTTATGTAGAAAGAGTACAACTACATAAAATAGTGAATGATTCCGTACATGAACATAAACGCCTCTTTATCCGGAACTTTGTATATCCAGAGCTTAAAATTGAGAAGGATATTACTGTAGAGAGTGATGCGAAATGGTTACAATTTTTAATTGGACAAATACTATCGAATGCAATTAAATATTCATCAGGTAATAGAGAGAAGATTAAAGTGAAAGCTTGTAAGGAAGATAATACAGTTATACTTGAAATTGCCGATAATGGTGTAGGGATACCGAAGCAAGATTTACCAAGAGTGTTTAAACCTTTCTTTACAGGAGAAAACGGTAGAGCTTTTAAAGAATCAACTGGTATGGGGCTCTATCTTGTATATGAAATTACGAAACAATTAGGACATAATGTAGAAATTCATTCAGAAGTTGGTAAAGGTACCGTTGTACGAATTAAATTTTGTAATGTGTAACAAGTGAACAAGGCTAAAGAACTTTGGAGATAAGTTTTTTAGCCTTGTTTTATCCCGCTTTAATGGGCAGTAAGACCCCCACCTCAAAATTCGGCGAAAGCAAAGAAGTTAGGGATCAACTGCCCATAAAAGTCCGATTGGTGAGGGCTAATAATCAGTGTGGGATGGAGCCCCCCCTTTGAAAGAGATAGCTTCATGAATTCATCCTATGAATAAGTGTATCAACATTAATAAGTATAATGTTCGATTCGTGATATGTTTTGTGGATTATAATAGAATTAGTCTTTTGTTTTTTCATGATACAGTATTGTAATTAAGTAAACAAACTTAATAATGTATATCCAATTAATCCTAAAATAATGATAGGAACCATCATTAAGAAAGAAGAAATTCGATTAGCATTAGAGCGTTCTAATACAAGAATCAAGATAATTCCGACTATCACTTCGGTATATCCAACAGGTAACATGTGACTATAGTCTTCAAAATTTAAAAGAATGTGAAGTCCATCCGTTACAAAAACTCCACTAATAAGCGCACTTCCGAATTTATGAAGTGGATTTGTAGTATCTTTCCATAGAAAACCTGCAATTCCAAAGATAGTTCCTCCTATAAATGCACATACAATCCATACAGATATAAAATAAATAGAGTGAGCTACATTTTTAATAACAATTGCATAACCATAGTAGCCTAATACCATACCGAGTAGTGCAAGGATACCAGAAAGTATAGCTGTACGCTTAGAATAACTAAAGCTAGCCACAAAAAAGGATGGAACTAACCAAACACTTCCTAGATTAGCTAATGAATTCCAATGTCCTGGAAGTATACCTTGCCCTAATTTAGTTAGTATACCAACAATTATCCCTACTATAATCGGGATGAGAAAAATCCTTAAAAACATATTTAACTTTGTGATTTTTAATGTCCTGTCCATAAAATCAATCCTTAGATTAATATTTTCTACAAACATATAATAGCTTATTGTAGGGGAGTAATCAATAAAGATTTATTGAAAAACAATAAGTTATTGTTGGGTAACGAATAACATTTTATTTTTATAATTGGGTGAATAAAATATCAAGTACTCGTTACTCAACCAAATAGTAAATCAAATAATATATGCAAGTAATGAAATTGCCCAAAACATGTAATTCAACTTAGTATAAATCTCTCGTATTTTCATGAAATGATTTATGATAAATAAGAAACGAAAAGGGATTGATATAGTTTCCTCCTGTTTTTATTAATAATTTATTAGAAGGAGGGATTTTTTTGCTAGTTGTGAATGTTAGGGGGATTGTAATGGATATTCGTAAAATGAAATATTTCATAGCAGTGGCGGAAGAATTAAACTTTAGTCGTGCGGCAGAACGTCTTATGATGGCACAACCGCCTTTAAGTCAAGAAATTCGAAAGTTGGAAGAAGAATTAGGTGTTCAACTTCTTCACAGGACAAAAAGGATGGTTGAACTTACCGATGCGGGGAAAATCTTTTTAGAAGGTGCGCGACAAACGTTACTTCAAGTAGATAGAACCATTAAAGAAACACAGCTCGCGGATGAAGGGAAGATCGGGCGTTTAATCATCGGTTTTGTCGATTCTACAGAAACAGTTATAGACATATTAAAAACATTTCGAGAACGGTTTCCTAAAATTCAGCTTATATTACGCGAGATGACAACAGACCAGCAAATAAAAGCACTCTATGAAAAACAAATTCATATTGGATTTATTCGTTCTAAGCAGAATAATGAAATATTGTCTTCCGAAGTTTGTTCTAAGGAACGTTTAAAATTAGTGTTACATCAAGATCACACTTTCGTTTCGTTACCTAATATTTCTATTAAAGAACTAGTGGATGAACCATTTATTTTATTTCCTCGTCATTTCGGTACTAACTTTTATGATTTAATTATTAGTTACTTTTGGGAACATGGAGTAAGTTTAAATATTGTTCAAGAAGCGATTCAAATGCAAACGATTGTGAATTTAGTTGCTGCAGGAATGGGGATTTCTGTCGTTCCATCATCGGTAGAAAGTTATAAAAAATCGGGAGTCATTTATAAAGAGATTAAAGAAAAAACACCAATAATAAATTTATATGCCGGATGGAGACAAGATGAAAAGTCTGTCGTGTTAGAGAACTTCTTAGCAGTTGTTAGAGAGGTTTATATGACTTCACAATTTGAATTTGAAAAGTAAAGGCCCATCTTGATGGGATGGGCAGTAGGTAATTTGGAAAGGTATTATTTTTATTGTAAAGTCACTGACGATTTAACCTGTTTTACTTGGATCGTACTCAATGAAACTTTTTAGCACGTTATCAATTTGATCCATACTTTCTGGTGATAATTTTACACTAGAAGCAATTACATTTTCTCTTATTTGCTCCGGATTGGAAGCGCCAATAATAGCAGAGGAAACAGCTGGATTTTGTAGTACCCATGCAACTGCGAGTTGAGGTAGGGTGAGATTATTTTCTTGTGCAATAGGATTAAGTTTCTGGATACCAGTAAGTACATCATCATTCATCCAGCGTTGTACAAGTTTATTGAAAAATGGTTTTCCAGCATCTGAATTAGCACGGGATTGAGTTGGGATTGGTTTACCAGGTTGATATTTTCCAGTTAGAATACCTTGTGCGAGGGGAGACCAAACAATTTGACCAAGTCCTTCACGTTGACATGTTGGTATTACATCAGTTTCGATTACTCGCCACAACATCGAATATTGAGGTTGGCTAGCAATAAGAGGGATGTTCAATTCTCGTGCAAGTGCTGCACCGCGGGTGATTTGTTCCGATGTCCATTCACTTACACCTAAATAAAGGACTTTCCCTTGTCTTACAAGATCTGAGAAAGCTAACATCGTTTCCTCAAGGGGAGTTGTTGTATCGAATCTATGTGCATAATAGACATCAATATAGTCTGTATGTAGCCGTTGTAACGATGCATTACAATTTTCTATAATATGTTTTCGTGATAAACCTCGATCATTTTTTCCTGGTCCGGTCGGATGGCATACTTTTGTACAAAGTTCTATACTTTCTCGGCGAACACCTTTCAAAGAGCGGCCAAGTACTTCCTCGGCTATCGTGTCAGAATAAACATCAGCAGTATCGAACGTTGTAATTCCGACATCTAGTGCGGCTTTTACACAATCATTTGCAGTATCTTCATTTACTTTTCCGCCATGGTTTATCCAGTTTCCGTATGCAATCTTACTTACTGTTAATCCACTGTTTCCTAGTTTGCTAAATTCCATTGTAGAATCCCTCCTAAAAAATGATAACTTTATTATAAGAACTGAAATGTAGTATGTATAATATATAATTAATCATAAATTTATATAAAAATTATATAAGAGAGGGTGCTTAGAATTTTTTCTGCTAGGGAAATCTAAAAGAAGTAGTACAACAAATGTAGTTTATGCTTGTTCAATATGAAGTTAAGAAATGATAAATAGACCTAAAAGAAAGCGATCTTTTTAGCAGCACAAATAATTGCATTTACTCATACAGTACTATCATGGTACAATATGGTTACTAATGACGGAAAGGAATGATGGGTGGACGATGATTAACTAATCTTATTTTTAAATGTTGAAATGAAATAAATTTCAATTTCTAAAAAATAGGATTAGTCTGCCCAATTTCCAAACAACGGTATCGCTATTTATGTTGCGCAATAGCTTATTTGGGTATAAATATTTTAACGACTAATCCTGCCAAATTTATTTGGGAGGATTTTTTTATTCTCCCTTAAGGAAAGGGATCGGTATTATGAAAGAACTATTAAAATTAAATGATGTTTATGTTGAAATAAAGGAAAATATGTTGTTAGAGAAAATGAATGTGACAGTAAAACAAGGGGATGTTATCGGATTAATTGGTAAAAACGGTGCTGGTAAATCAACGTTACTTCAATTAATAAATGGAAAGATTGAACCGACAAAAGGTACTGTTGAATGGATGCAAATGAATATGACAACAGCATATGTTGAACAAGAAAAAGAGTCTTTTGTTAGTAAGGATATGATTGCAAAAGAAGCAGAACTTCTTGCGAAATGGGGCGTGCCAACGAACGACTTTCATACTTTAAGTGGTGGCGAAAAGCTAAAAGTACGATTAGCAAAAGGATTTGCTGAAAATCCTAATGTCTTAATATTAGACGAACCGACAAATCATTTAGATGAGATGAGTACGGAATTTCTCATTAAGCAAATTAAAAATATGAAAGGTACAGTTATCGTCGTATCGCATGATCGATATTTTTTAGATGTTGTCGCGACTAGAATATGGTCAATTGAGGATAAGAAATTAATTGACCATAGCGGTAATTATACAAGTTATATGAAAGCACGTGAGCATAAAAGAATGACGCAGCAGCGTGAATATGAAAAACAACAAAAAAAGATAGAACAAGTAGAAACTCATATAAAAGAATTAAGTTCATGGTCACAAAAAGCACATGCGCAGTCTACAAAACAAGAAGGAGTGAAAGAATTTTATCGTGTAAAGGCGAAGCGAATGGATGCACAAGTTAAATCGAAACGAAAACGCCTCGAAAAAGAGCTGGAGAAAACGAAAGTAGAACGTGTGAAAGAGGAGTATTCAGTTGAATTTTCTATACAAGCGAGTAAAAAAGTAGGAAAACGTTTCTTAGAAGTGAAACAATTGCGGAAAGAATTTAATAGACGAATATTATTTGAAAACGTTAATTTTACAATTCAGCATGGTGAGAAGGTCGCGATTATTGGACCAAATGGTAGCGGGAAAACAACTTTACTGAAGATGATTATGGGAACAGAAACTGTTGAAGGAGAAGTATGGATTTCACCTTCAGCAAACATCGGTTATTTAACACAAGAAGTATTTGATTTACCACTTGATAAAACACCAGAAGATTTATTTTATAAAGAGACATTTGAAGAAAGAGGAAAAGTCCAAAATTTAATGAAACATTTAGGATTTGAATCTTCCCAATGGACAGAGCCGGTTCGACATATGAGTATGGGGGAACGAGTAAAATGTAAGCTCATGGCTTATATTTTAGATGAAAAAGATGTACTTATTTTAGATGAACCGACGAATCACCTTGATCTACCTTCGCGTGAACAACTTGAAAATACATTAGCTGAGTATAACGGAACACTCGTTATCGTTTCTCACGATCGATATTTTCTGGAGAAAACAACTAACACAAAACTCGTATTTTTAAACAATACGGTACAAAAGCAGCTCGAAGAATCTACGAAAACAAGAGATGAAATTGAAGAGATACGTTTAACGTTAGAAACAGAAAGACAAGAAGTATTAGGGAAATTAAGCTTTTTAACTTCTAAAGACAAAGAATATAAAGAACTAGATGAACGGTTTATGGAACTTACGAAGCAGATCAAGGCGCTTTAACGTAAATAAGGGGGATTAAAATGGGAGAAGAGAGTTTGACTAAGTTATTTAGAATAGATTATGGAGACATATACTTGCAAGAGTTTACGGTCAAAGATGCAGAGAGTATTTATAAAATAGCAAATCAACCAGAAATAGAAAAATTTTTACCCGACTGGAAATCAACGAAAGAACAAAGGGTTAATTGGGTTACAAATGATGAAATACCAGCAAACAAAGCATTTCTTGACGCAGTGACAACTACGACTAACATAGATGATCATATATTAAAACTAGGAATATTTAAGAAATCGACTAATGAATTTGTTGGATGGTGCTGCACAGGTATGAAAGATGAGCTTCCTGCACCGAACAGAGAAATCATGTATGCTATCTCAAATGAACATCAAAATCATGGCTATGCTACAAAAGCGACTAAAGGCTTAATTGACTATTTGTTTAAAGAAACAAATTTAAATGTCCTCAACGCAATCGCTTTAATTAACAATGTACCATCAAATAAAGTCATTAAAAAATGCGGGTTTACTTATTTGAGTGAACAGAAGATAGAAAATCAACTATATAATCATTATTTATTGAGTAAATCTGAATGGAAAGAAAATATTTCTCTGTAAAAGGAATTAAAACGAAATCATTAAAAAGCTTAGAGCTAAAACTCTAAGCTTTTTTACATTCATTTTATACCTGTTAACATATGAAGGGTACAATTGTAAGGAATTCTTGATAGAATTGCTTTTCAACAAAATAGGGAGATCAAGCTGTACATGTGATAACCAGTTTAAAAAATCATTTATGAAAAGGGAATTGGAATATTTTGTCGAATTCGTGTATCAATGATAATACAAATTTCTTACTCAAATCATCCTACAAACGCATTACTTTAAGCTCAATTAGAAGAATGGAAGGGGAAAAATGGGGTGATATAAAGAAGAATTTGGTCTTAGTCAACAAAAAATGCAGCTAAGTCTATTAAAGAGCTGCATATAAAACTTACGGTTGATTGCTATTAAATTAAATCTTTAAGCCAGGAATTAGTTTAAATGAGGGAGGGGAGCACATATTATTATTTGGTTTCGTCACTTACCACAAATAGGTATGGATTATTCAGAATGGACGCCGTTTATACAGAATAATTGGTACCAAAAACATTATATGAAGTTTGTATATTTATTTCAGATTATCATTTTTATGATACCTTATTTTTTTGAAACAAGTTTCACTCATATTAATATATTCTATCTTATCATAATAGGTATCCTAGTCTTCATCATTCACGAATGTCTACACATTTTAGTAATAAGTAAAAAAGGAGATATTAGCTTAACATTTAGTGGGATATTCTTTTGGCTAAATACAAATGCAACCTTATCCAAAATTAGATTTTGGGTCTTTATGAGCTTTCCTGTTATTGCATTATCGGTAGTTCCTGCCATGATGTCTTTCTTTGTATCAGGAAATATTAAATCAATTTTATTATTTATATGTTGGATAAACACATTCATTTCCGCCTCAGATATTTACAATTCATTTTTGATTGCAATGAAACCGAAGAACTCATTTTTTTGCAGAGGGTATTATCAAGTGAAATAGTATTTAATGGGTAACTCAAATATGCTTCAAATAATGCAATAGTTAAAAATATAATATTTGAAAATAAAAAGACCGATAAAAAATCGGTCTTTTGTTATTAATAAAATAAATATTAGAAAATAGAATTGTAATTTAAACCAATATGCAAATATTATAAGATAGATATGCTTTGTTTATAGATTGAGAATAGGTTTATTATCAGTTTTTTTAGAAATCTTACAAACGTGTAAGATAAATGAAAGATGAATCAATATGAGCTATAAGACAATTCATTTACACTTTATTGTGAGCAGTGGAAATGAAGGGAGAATATACATGGAAATTTTACATGCAAAAAGTATTAGTAAAGTATATAAAGGGAAAGTACCTTATAAAGCATTAGTAGATATTGATTTATCAATTCAAGAAGGTGAATTCGTAGGAATTATGGGTCCATCAGGTAGCGGGAAAACAACGTTATTAAATATGGTATCTACTATTGATTCTCCATCATCGGGAGAAATTTTAATTAATGGCACAAATCCTTTTCAATTATCATCAGAAGAATTAGCGTTATTCCGCAGAAAACAATTAGGATTTGTTTTTCAATCATTTAATCTTCTTAGCACACTTACTGTAAAAGAAAACATTTTATTACCGATGACTTTAGATGGTGTTTCTGTGCAAGAAATGAACAAACGAGTGGAAGAGATTGCTGAGAAATTAAATATTACAGATATATTAAGTAAAAGGACGTTTGAAATATCTGGAGGGCAAGCTCAGCGAACAGCAATCGCTCGTGCGATTGTTCATAAGCCGCAATTATTACTTGCGGATGAGCCAACAGGGAACTTGGATTCTAAATCTTCAAATGATGTAATGGAGATGCTCGATACGCTTAATAAAGAAGAAAAAGCAACGATGATGTTAGTGACACATGATCCGTATGCAGCGAGCTTTTGCAGCAGAGTAATTTTTATTAAAGATGGTCAACTATATAATGAAATTTATTGTGGCGAAAGCAGGCAAGCGTTTTATCAAAAAATTATGGATGTCCTTTCTTTGTTAGGAGGGAAAAGGCATGACTTTTCGTCAGTTCGCATTTAATAATATTTTTCGTAATAAGCGTACATATGCAGCTCATTTTTTGAGTAGTGCATTTTCTATTATGATTTTCTTCACGTATGCTCTTTTATTATTCCATCCTGATTTACAAGGTGAGCTAAAATCGACAAGTGCAACAATAAGTGCATTTGGTACAATGGGATTTACAATTTCGCAAGGTTTGATTTTTATATTTTCATTTTTCTTCATTCTATATTCAGTTAGTTCATTTTTAAAAACGCGTAAGAAAGAATTTGGCATATTAATGATGCAAGGTATGTCAATGAGACAACTTAAGAAGTTATTGTTAATTGAAAATATGTTAATTGGACTTGGTTCAATTTGTATAGGGATTTTCATTGGACTCATATTTTCTAAACTAGTCTTATTGATAAGCGCAAGTGTATTAATGATTAATAATGGTTTACCTTTTTATATACCAGTGCAGGCTGTATTTTTAACAGTTATCACATTCCTTTTCTTGTTTTTAATCGTTTCACTTTTTACATTTAAAATGGTAAAAGTAACAGAACTTGTGGAACTTATTCAAGCGGAGGAAAAGCCAAAACCTGAACCGAAATCTTCAATTTTATTATCACTATTTTCTTTAATTAGTATAGGATATGGATATTTTTCAGTATTTCGTTTCGTCCCAAGTTCCAATTTTATTACACTTGGAATAGGTGTGATCCTAGTAATTATAGGAACGTACTTTTTATATACACAGTGTAGCGTTTATATATTGCATCTTGCGAAAAAGAGTGAATCTTTCTTTTTAAAGAGAACAAATATATTAACATTTTCTGAATTAATTTACCGTATGAAAGATAATGCAACGATGTTTTTTATAGTATCTATTGTTTCAGCAGTTGCATTTACAGCGATTGGTACAACAGCTGCAATTGGAAATAGGGATTTGGTAAGGATGACAAATCCGTATACCTTTTTGTATGGAAGTTTTGAAAACGACAAAGTATTAAATAAAAATCTTTCTATTATAAAAAAACACCTTTCTGATGCTAATATTCCGTATCGAATGGCTTCATCTTCATATATATACACAGAAAGTAACGTGAATATAATGAAATTAAGTGAATATAACGATCTTGCAAAAGCACTTGGGTATCAACAAGAAACGATTGAAAAAGAAGATGAAATTATATTAATTCCTGGAGTTGTATCACAAAAACAAGAATTTAAAAATGGCGAGTATAAAAAGAATATAGAAGTCATTCAAGGTGACTGGACAAAGACATTTCATGTGAAAAAAGCTGTAGAAAATTTAGTTTTACCACATGATTCTAGAACTATTTATATCGCTGTTCAAGATCAGGTATATGATGGAATACCTCTTATTAGTGACCCAGTTAATCAAGACAGTCCATTTCGTACTTACGGATTTGTTGTAGACGATTGGATGAAAACGAAAGAGATTTCAAACCAATTAAATAATATATTCGATAAAGATCCAAGAGACACACATTTCGAATTTAGAGCTTTAACAATCGAGTTGCTAAGTGCAAAACAAACGAATGGGTTATTACTTATGGCAAGTGTTTTAGTCGGAATCGTCTTCTTTACATTTGCCGCTAGTTTTATATATTTCAGATTATATACAGATTTGGATCGTGATCAACAGCAATATAAAATGATTTCGAAAATGGGATTAAGTAAACGGGAATTAAAAAAGGTTGTAACGAGACAGTTAGTATTAATGTTCTTCTTACCAATTATTGTTGCAGTAATTCATACTATAGTCGCTTATATGGCATTACAACAATTAGTAGACTTTTCTATTTTAAATAGTTCTATCGTTATTTTAATTTCATTTATATGTATACAGGTATTATATTTCTTTATAACCCGTTGGCGTTACCTGCAAAAGCTGTATAAGGTTATGGAGCAATAGAGTATATTAGCTTGTAAGATTACACAAAAATATGTGAAAAAATGAACTGTATGATGAAAGGAAACGCGATGAAAAGAACTTTAACTATTTTTATGTTAACGATACTATTTTTAATAAGTTTTAGTGCATGTTCTAAAAAGGAGAATTCATTTCCTGCAAACGGTTTAATAATCATTGGGGATGAAAATAAAGCTTCACCAATTATTAGTCGTTATCAAGAAATTACCAAAGAAAATGAAGTGTTTTCTGTGAAAAAAAGTAAATATGGGAATGGACAGGTATTAATTTTAAATGAATCCACAGCACAAGCGATGATTAAAGCAAATGTTTTTCGTAAACGAGATAATGGATCCAATTTAAAACTAATAGATAAGTTACCGAAATTCCCGAAAGAGGGCTCGCTGTTGTTTACACATGAAGATGAAAAGAGTATGAAAAGTATTGAATTAGAAGGAAAAGAGATTCCTGTTTCATACGATAGTGACGCTTGGATAGGTAACACTCGTAAATATCCAACGCAATGGTATGTAATGGTATCAAAAAATAGTGTGTATAAAGAAATAAAGGCAAATGAAACGAAAATGCACCTTCTTCATTTGAAACAATCACTAGGTGACGAAAAGCCTAAAATGTCGACAGATAATACCTTGGTTAATGAAAATGTCAAAGTAAAAAAGCTAATTAAAGGTTTGGAAGAAGAACTATCTTTTCAGTTTGTAACGATTGAAGAAAAACCTTAAAAAAGAGTTCGAGGCTGATAGAAACTTTATCAACCTCGAACTCTTTTTAGTGTATAGGCCATTCATATAACATATATTACATTACTTCATTTAATCGAGTCTCATGCGTTTCTTCAATCGCATTTGAATGTTGAACTGAATTATTTTGAGCTTCTTTTTCTTTACGGACTTTTTGTAGCATTTCAAGGATGATCCATAAAGGAACACCTTTATCCTTTAACGTCTTCCATAAATCTAATTCGTTAAATTTATGCTCAGGTTGTTTCATTTCTTTTTCAGATGAACGAATATCAAATTTGATAGGATCATTTAATTTTTTAACTTCAAGTTTAGTAGAAGGGATAGTATTACGCTCAAGATTAGATGGAGTTATTTTAGTAGGTTGAGATAATGTATGAATATTTAATTCGATTTGCATGACTTTTCCTCCTTCTTAAGTAATGAAATTAGTTTTCTTATGATTTTTAAATCCATTTAACATGAAGAAACTAAATCTAATTATAAATTCAAATAATCGGATTTACAAGTTATATTGTAAAAAGTAAATGTTTACTTGAATTAATATTTATCAACATTTGTGTATGCTTTCTATATATACAATGTATATAAAATACTTTACATTATGTTTAAGTTATAAACTAAATATGTATATCTTTTTTACAGAAAAATGTAAACGTTTTATTAGGGGGAGGAAGCATGGGGAAATTATTTTTAAAAATATGTTTATTCGCAATAGGGACTGTGCTTTTATTCGCAGCAAAAACAACTCACGCTGAAAAGAGACAACAAAATAATTATCCTATCATATTAGTGAATGGATTTGCTGGGTGGGGTAGAGAGGAAATGTTAGGGGTTAAATATTGGGGTGGTGTTCATGATATACAAGAAGATTTAAAAAGAAATGGTTATACAGTACATACTGCTGCAGTTGGACCTGTTTCTAGTAACTGGGATCGTGCATGTGAATTATATGCGCAAATAAACGGTGGTACAGTAGACTATGGTGTCGCACATGCTGAGAAACATGGACATAATCGTTTTGGCAGAACTTATAGTGGTTTTGCACCAAATTGGAGTGAAACAAATAAAGTTCATTTAGTTGGGCATAGCATGGGTGGACAAACGATTAGAACATTAGTACAGCTATTAAAAGAAGGCAGTTTTGAAGAAAAAAATTATGTAAACAATCATCCGAACACGAATATATCACCACTATTTGAAGGCGAGAAATCATATGTTCATAGTGTTACAACATTAGCAACTCCTCACAATGGGACAACACTTGCGGATGGTAGTCTTCTACTGCCGTTCGTCAAAGATTTACTCATTACAGCTGCAAGTTTTGGAGGAAACAATAATTTATCGTTATATGATTTTAAATTGGATCAATGGGGTATAAAGAAGAATACTGGAGAGTCTTTTTTCCAATATACTGATCGCATCCTAAATAGTTCACTTTGGAAAAATACAAAGGATATAAGTCAATGGGATTTAAGTACAGATGGTGCAAAGGAGCTCAATAATTGGGTAAAGACGCAATCAGATGTGTACTACTTATCTTATAGTGGACATGCATCACAAGCGGCGCCTATAACAGGTTTACATTTGCCTCATATAACAATGAATAAAGTGTTAATGGGGAATGCATTTTTCTTAGGGTCCTATGCAAGATATGAAGAAAATCGTCCATTAATTGATACTTCTTGGTGGCAAAATGATGGTGTAGTAAATACAAATTCTATGATTGCACCATCATCTAATGCTACTGTAAATAGTAATGAGCCTTTACAGATTGGAAAATGGAATCATATCGAAACGAAAACAAATTGGGATCATCTCGATATGGTAGGACTTAGTGTTTCAGACACGTTAGGTTTTTCTAGTATTCAAGAGTTTTATAGAACAATTGCAGAAAAGCTATCACGTTTACCAAAATAGGTAATAATAAAGCGCTCTCGATGGAATTCGAGGGCGCTTTATATTATATTGAAAGAGGGATATGGTAGAAAAAATGGGGGGATATTATGAAAATTAAAGTTGTATTATCAGGATATGGAACAGTAGGAAGAGAGTTTATAAAATTATTAAATGAAAAATATTCATATATATATGAAGCATATGGAATAGAGTTAGTTGTAAGCGGCGTATTAGGTAGAAATATTGCAATACATAATGAGGAAGGTTTGTCTATTCATCATTTATTAAAGTATGGTGGCGGTAGCGCTGCAATTGAAGAATATATTGAACATTATCCGGAGGAACGAGCGACAGATAACATAAGTGGTACTGTACTAGTAGAATCAACCATTACAAATCTTAAAGATGGAAATCCAGGGAAACAATATATAAAACAAGCGATTGAGAAACAAATGGATATAGTAGCAATTTCAAAAGGCGCACTCGTTACAAACTGGAGAGAAATAAATGAAGCGGCAAAAATCGCAAATGTACGAATTCGATATAGTGGTGCAACTGCGGCCGCATTACCGACGCTTGATATTGGTCAATTTAGTTTAGCTGGTTGCCATATTGAAAAAATAGAAGGAATATTAAACGGGACTACAAATTATATTCTTTGGAAAATGAATGAGGAGGATATTACGTTTGAAGAAGCACTGAAAGAAGCACAAAGTAAAGGAATTGCTGAAACGAACGCAATATTAGATGTAAGTGGTTCTGATAGTGCGTGTAAATTGATACTTTTGACAAACAGTTTAATGGGAACAGAGAATACACTTGCCGATATACATATAAAAGGAATCGAACAGGTTACAAAACAACAAATTCGAAAAGCTAAAGAACATAATAAATATATTAAATTAATAGCTTCAGCATATAAGGATAAGGATGGTAAAGTGGCTCTTCATGTGGAACCACACGAAATAGATAAAGATCATCCGCTAGCAAATGTAAATGGGACAGAAAAAGGGATTACGTTCTTTACAGATACGATGGGACAAGTTACTACAATTGGTGGTGCTTCTAATCCACGCGGAGCCGCAGCAGCAGCTTTAAAAGATATAATTAACTTATATCGTAAAGATTTGTCACGTATTAACGGGTAGTAAAATTATCAATTGGTGAAGGGTAATAATCAATGGTCGGGACGAATCACCATTGATTAAAGTTTCACTTTATAAAACCGTACCGCCCTTAATAAAAAATACATATGTAGTGGACCTTTTGAGAATGAAATTAATATGCAAAAATAATTGCAGGGGGTAAGGATTTGTTTAAAGATTTTAAAGTTGTCAAAGATCGTCCCGTTTATATTCAATTGAAAGATTATTTAAAAAAGATGATTATGAAAGGGCACTTGCTCGGGGAACAAAAAATACCTTCAACGAGGGAACTAAGTGAATTATTAAGTGTGAGCAGAAATACTGTACTCGCTGCCTATGCAGATTTAGAGCAAGAAGGACTCATTTATGCAGTTAAAGGAAAAGGGAATTTTGTTGCGAAGGTTGATATTTCAAACACTTCGTCTGTTGAAATAGATTGGAAAAATAAACTTAATACAGTTACCTTATTAGCGGATGAATTAGATTTAATGAAACATGGTGTTCGCTGGGAAAAAGGAATGATTGTTTTTAACAGCATCGCTCCAGATGAAAAGCTATTTGATGTGGAAAATTTCAAAAGAGCTTTTCTTACTCGTATGTCCATTGAAGGTGATGTCGTATTAAACTACGGTTACGCAAAAGGGTATAGACCGCTAATGAATTATCTACTTCATTATATGGAAATGAAAGGTGTAGATATTTCAAATAAAGATATTTTAATTACAAATGGATTTACAGAAGGATTAGACATTGTACTATCCTCGTTATCGAAGAAGTCAGGGCGGGTTATTTGTGAGAATCCGACTCATCATGCTGCACTAAAGCTTTTCCGTTTACATGGACTTGAAGTGCATGGAATTAATATGAATGAAGATGGCATTGATACGAACGAAGTTGAAAAAAGCTTGCGTGAAAAAGAGTTTGATTTTGCGTATTTAATTCCTTCCTATCATAATCCAACCGGCATTGTTACGAGTTCGGAGAAAAGAACGGAACTGATGAGATTATTTTCAAAATATAAGATTCCTATTATAGAAGATGGATTTAATGAAGAGCTACGTTATTCAGGATCACATTTAGCACCATTATTAACTTTTGCTGGCGCTGGTAATAATGTGATTTATATTAGTAGCTTTTCAAAGGTACTTTTCCCTGGTTTACGTGTAGGCTGGATCATTGCAGATAAAGAACTGATTCATTATTTAGAGAGTGTAAAAAGAGCAAGAACAATTCACACATCTACTTTAGATCAAGCTGTTCTGTTTCAATATTTACATGAAGGATATTTTGAAAAATATTTAAAAAAGGCAAGATCTGTTTATAAGAAAAAATATGAGTTAGCTGTTAGGGCGTGTAACGAGTACATTCCGTTTCAAAGAATGACCGGTGATGGTGGACTTCATTTATTTATAGAGTTAGAAGAAAAAATTCATGCCCGTACTCTTTTGCAAAAGTGTTATGAGCAGGGGGTTACATTTTCTCCTGGAGATGTTTTTTATTCTAATGGAGAAGGAACGAACACTTTTCGATTAGGATTTTCACGTTTGAAAGAAGAAGAAATTGTTCGGGGAATCAAAATAATCGGTGATACAATAAAAAATGAAATTTGGAGTTGAGGAAATGAGAATTGGCGTTATTATGGGAGGAGTATCCTCTGAAAAACAAGTATCAATTATGACTGGAAATGAAATGATTGCACATTTAGATAAAAGTAAGTATGACATTGTTCCAATTACGTTAAACGAAAAAATGGATTTAATCGAAAAAGCGAAAGACATTGATTTTGCGCTGCTTGCATTACACGGAAAATACGGAGAAGATGGGACTGTTCAAGGAACGCTTGAAAGTTTAGGTATTCCTTATAGCGGGAGCAATATGTTATCTAGCGGTATATGTATGGACAAAAACATTTCGAAAAAGATTTTACGTTATGAAGGAATAGAAACACCAGATTGGATTGAACTTACAAAAATGGAGGATCTAAATCTTGATGAATTAGATAAGTTAGGATTTCCGTTAGTGGTAAAACCAAACTCTGGTGGCTCGAGTGTCGGGGTAAAGATTGTATATGATAAAGACGAATTAATTTCAATGCTGGAAACTGTGTTCGAATGGGATTCTGAAGTAGTAATAGAGAAGTATATAAAAGGTGACGAGATTACATGTTCCATTTTTGATGGAAAACAGTTACCCATCATTTCAATTCGACATGCGGCGGAGTTCTTTGATTACAATGCGAAATATGATGATGCTGGTACTATTGAAGAAGTTATTGAACTTCCAGCTGAATTGAAAGAACGTGTAAACGAAGCGTCACTGGCTTGCTATAAAGCATTAAAATGTAGTGTTTATGCAAGGGTTGATATGATGGTGAAAGACGGTATTCCATATGTAATGGAGGTTAATACATTACCAGGGATGACACAAGCAAGTCTATTACCAAAAAGTGCAGATGCAGCGGGAATTAATTATAGCAAACTATTAGATATGATTATTGAAACTTCATTAAGAGTAAGGGAAGAAGAAGGGTTTTAAGTAGCAGTATCATGAATACTTTTGACAGTAACATGAAGTATGTTATGATGAATACAATACGAAAATTAAATATTTATCCACTAGGGGGGCCTATTATAGGCTGAGATCAAATGGGAATTTGAGACTCTTAGTACCTGATCTGGTTAATGCCAGCGTAGGGAAGTGGGAAAGACATTGCTATTTCATGAATAAATACTGTCAATTTCACTTTCTTTACGCCTGTAAAGAAAGTTTTTTTATTTTACAGATTTAATAATTGTGGGTAAATACTTAAATTTTATACATTATGGGAGGGATTTAAATGAAATTTTCACAATCATTACGTCAAGAAGTAGATTCAATTTGGGAAGCTAGTTTTCATCACCCTTTTGTAAAACAACTTGGTGAAGGAACGTTAGATTTAGCTAGTTTTCGCTATTATGTGCTGCAAGATTCATATTATTTGAGTCATTTTGCTAGAGTACAAACTTTAGGAGCTGCAAAAGCACTGGAATTAGAAACGACAGCTCGTATGGCACATCATGCTCAAAATACATACGAGGCGGAATTATCTTTACATGAGAATTTTGCGAAGAAACTAGGGATAACTCAAGAAGAAAAAGATAGTTTTATCCCTGCTCCAACTGCATACGCTTATACTTCACATATGTATCGTGCTGCGTATGAAGGACATTTAGGCGATATCATTGCAGCAATTTTACCTTGCTATTGGTTGTATTATGAAATTGGTGAGCGTTTAAAAGAGTGTCAGCCAGAAGAACCAATTTATAACGAATGGATTTCTGCTTATGGATCTGATTGGTTCCGTACGCTAGTTGAAGAGCAAATTACAAGATTAGATACTATCGCTGAAAACGTAACAGAGTCTGACCGTAAGCGAATGAAACAGCATTTCATTATTAGCAGTCAATATGAATATTCATTTTGGGAAATGGCTTATACTTTAGAAAAGTGGCCAGTGAATACAGAAGTAAAAGATGTAATCGGATAAAGAATGGAAGTAATGTTATAGATAGGTATGGATAATACCTATCTATATATTTTTTCTTGTCAGATTTGCGTAAAGTCGATAGTGCTGCGGATATAGCAAAATGGCATATCGATAAGTTAGTTAATTTAATTTTCTACGCATTAACTGGATAAACTTCTGCGACTTTTATTTTACAATCAAACTTCGTTACTGCTCCAACTTCAGATGCACAACGTAATGGAATGAAATTCTACCTTGAACGTAAAGATTGGTGGTTTGAAGTTAAACAAGAAAGAAATCGGCTCTGTTAACTGTAACGGAGTTGTTTTTTCTTGCAGGAATTTCTAAATCATTATGGAATGCTGTTAATACAA
The DNA here is from genome assembly GCF_054353775.1 of Bacillus sp. 5w2. Lineage (NCBI taxonomy): Bacteria > Bacillati > Bacillota > Bacilli > Caryophanales > Bacillaceae > Bacillus > Bacillus sp. 5w2. The sequence goes on from NZ_JBTIWT010000016.1 coordinate 55,664, forward strand.
TATGTAAATATGCATATTGTATCTTTTGGAGTTCTTGATGTGTTAAAATTAAATATATAGATGCATAAATGAAAAAGAAGCAAAAGTAGGAATATCCAATGAATTTTGAGAGGTGTTACATGTTTACAAATAAGAAATTAATTCGATTTGGTCTATCGTTGTTTGTATTTTTAGGGATAATTAATTTTACGATTAGTTATTTTCAAACATATCTTGAAACAGCAGCAAATATTAAATGGGTAGTTCCAGAAATTTGGAAAACTATTTTGATAGATGTTCCTCAAGGTATACTTGTTCTTTTAGGCGCAATTGCTTTATATGATTTCACAAAAGAGGTATCACAAAAAGACGCATCAATCTAAGTGCGTCTTTTTTCAATTTTTTTAATTAGCAATTTCATGGAGAGCTTGCTGGAAAAGTAGAATGAAAAGCCCTAATCAGGGCTTTTTTTGTAGGAATTTCTTCACCGTCATTGAATTCCGTAACTAGTAGTTTTTTTGATGATACGACGGACGAGATTTTTTATTCTGCTAGTGTGAAGTATATAAAAGGTTAGGAATATCAGATGGTACGCTCAGTAAGTATATGGGAGTGTTATAACGAGAGGTATTTACAGTACAGAAAAATCTAAGCGGCAGACGGGAATACATAGGATACGGCATCATGGTTATTGAGAAATGAATTGAAATTAGTAAGCATGAAGATATGATGCTAGAATTCACATTTTATAATTTCTATTTATAAAAATGAGCCCATAGTAAAAATAGGTATATGAACAAGGTGCATCATCTAGTGATAAGTCATACTTTGTTGGTGTATGTATTGAACTTAGTTTATAGCGCTATTTTTACTTAGATTTAACGATCAGAAATATAGGACAGCATTGATAGGGTTGTATTTTATAAACGGAGGTCATGAAAATGAATAAGTTTCAACAAGAATTACAAGCGTTAAGCCTTAATGATTACCGGTCTGGAAATATTGTGTATTGGGACCAGCAAAACCAATATCCATATTACTATTTTGAAGATGCTGCTCGTCGCTGTGGTGGTTGTGGCGGTCGTTGCGGTGGTTGTGGCGGTCGTTGTGGTGGATTCCGTTGTGGTGGATTCCGTTGTATTGGTTGCTTCGGTTGTTTTGGTTGTGGCGGTTGTGGTGGCTGTGGCGGTTGTGGTGGTTGCTCTAATTGTTTTAATGGTACTTCTGATACTACTGGTACTATTGTAACATATGAATATTGACTACATTTATTAATTAAAAAACATTAGCTTTATATATGTACATGCCGACAAAGAATATAGACATCGTTAATGGAAATATTCAGTCATTCAAACGAAAGGGGAACAATAAGATATATAGGTGTAAATCAAGATGAGATAGATAAAGCAATGACTAGATTTAAAATCTAATCGTTGCTTTTTTCTTATAGTTTTACCATCAAATGTATGTCTAATTTAAGGATTGATTTCTTTTAGTTAGTGTGTAGCTCATGAAATTATTACAACTTTGTAAGTTTAATGTAATGTTAATCGATAGTAAATTAAGATGTTTGAGTGTATTTTAAATAGGATTAAAAAGTACTGTTTATCTATAGAATAATGGGTAAATAATATTTAATTAGGACGTGTATTAAAATGATTGAATTTAAATCTATTATCCATTCGTACAAAATAAAGAGAAAAATAGCTAAGGATTTATACGGAAAAAGAGATGAATTGACAATGTTATTAAATGAACTTAATAACATGAAATGTACAGTAACATCTGAAAAAAAGAAAAATAATCTATTATCTCGTTTAGAATTAATTTATCAAAATATGAAATTAGATAAGCTGTATCCTCTTCCAGTTGCTTTTAATAGTAAATTATTGGAGCGATTAGAAAAAGAATCTCTACATACTATTGAGGATGGTGTAACATGTCTACATTTCATGTTAGATATGAATTATGAAAAAATAAAACAATATGGATCGAGTACAAGTAGGTCATTTGTTCCATTATCGCAGTCTTCCATTTGTCTAGCTGATTGTATTTGTTTAACAGGATTTGTAATAGGTTTAATAGGAGCAATTTCATTTGCAGGATTAATGTTATCTATATGTTCAATTACATAATGGTTGATATTTGAAAGGAGAGCATCGACTTAAGGTGTTCTTTTTTAGTTTTATTGTAAAGTTATTGTAAATGATAAATACAATACATTATATATATTGTATAATTCATATGTATAAAAATAATGATTTAGGAGGTGCTGTATATGATAACTACTTTTAATTTTTAAAAGAGTCGTTTTGGTAATGTTTTATTAGGATAAATAGTTTTTACTTTTCTTTTAAATACTTGGTTTAAATTGATTAGATTAAGTAACAGTTTTTCTAGTTTTTGATGATCAAGATAAATGAAGAAAGGAAGTAATCATTTTATGGAAAAATTAAAGTTGTTAACATTTGATAATATAGTAGAACCTCTATTAAACGAAAGCGTATCATTTATATATTTCCCTATTGAATGGCTCGATATTGTAGAGATACATTATAAAACATTTTTATTAACGAGTAAGCTAAAACGATTGAATGGAAGATTATATGATATGTTTTCTGATATATTATTTATTCAGCATAATCCATATGTATTAAATGAAAATACACCATGGATTGTATCGAAAGAACCTATTAGAAAAGAACAACTCGATTATATTTTTCAAAGTTGGTATGAGATTATTCATGATTGGAAACCTAATAAATTAATAGAATCACCAAAATATGAATGGCATTACGATTTAATTTCTAATTTAACAGTACTACATGATAATGAAATATATTCTAAGTGGGTGCCCGCTTTAATTTCGCATATTTTTTGTGAGAGTCCCGTACAATTAGAAAACATAAACGAAGAAGATATATACTTTTCTCCACTTAGATCACAAAATATTTGTGAGGCTATGTCAGAGCCTATTAAAGATGAAAAAACACAAGATTATTTCGCCTACGTATATCGGTTCGAATGTATAACGCGCGGAGGCGAGAATATTCCATTATTAAATGTTTCAATAGGCATTCGGAGGTTTTATCAAGAATATAACCATCCAGACATTCCTTTGCTGTTAAGACGAAAACGGGGCATGGTATTAATTTCTACTCCAGAATTTGCCTCGAATAATAAAAAATCACGGTTTGTAAAACTAAAAGTACAACAAGCTACAAACGGCATAAAATGGATTAAGATTTTTAGAAATTTAAAAGATGATTTTCATATAGGTGGAGAAGTTGAATTAGAGCACATTCTTCAATATCCGAAAGATTATATGTTAGGAGCAAGTCTTAGGGTGTTGCTTCCATACAATGAGAGAATATATAAAGTTCAAGGTACTAAAATAAAACCTGGTATAAAAGTAAAGGAAAGAGAGTATTTATTTAAAGGGTTTCAGCAAAAATTCTCTTATTTCACATTACTACCAGAATGTAAAAAGCTAGCAACAAATAATGAAAATGAATTATTCCCTTTAATTGCTCCAAAAGGATTAGAGACTATAACGTTAGAAATATGGTCTGAAAAAATTTCAATGGAAGTAGAACAAGCGTTATTTGAAAGTGAAATTGTGTTAGCTCAAATTGGTGAGTCTTCATATGTATTAAATGCAGATTCTCCAGTATTATTAAAAATAGTAAGATATAATATTGAAAAAGTTTTGCAAAACCCATATAAAATGCAATATTGCCAGAAATATAAAACAAATTTAGTAGAGGATGTTATGAAAGCGGTCTATGCTACTGCAGGTGAGCGTAATGATGCGACATTGGCGTTAATCGCAATGAAAAATTGTGATGGGCGCGAAAAAATTGATCCAAAGCAAATCGTTAGAGAAGGGTTCGCACGAACAAACCGTATTTCGGCATTTATTAATTTATTTATAGGCCAAAGTGTATCTCGTAAAACAATTATAAATTGTGTTCTTAGTTTATTAGAACAAAAAGGATTTTTAAAACGTAGTTGGAATAAGATAAATTTACCTTGTACATATGTTAATTTATCAATTGAACGAATCTCAAAATTTGATTTCTTACCTATTATTTCACAAATAAAAGGTAAAGAAATTTCATATAAATTATATGGGAATACAGAATGGCAAACGATTGATCGTTTATTATTAAATATAAATAAACATAATAGTTTTTTACCACAGCCTTCAAAAAGAAATGATATGGGGGTTCAATTTAAACAATTTGTCTCTGAAACACTAACGGGAATTTTACAACACGCAAAAGAGCAAAATGAGCAAGTATATTTCATTATAGATGCGAATGTAAGAAAATATTGGATAAAAGAGTTGCAAAATAAAAAAATTGATATAGATATTTTACCAGAGATTGTCCCTGATGTGCTAAAGGTACCAAATTTAAACATTATAAGAATAAATACATCTTTTGATGTACCAAAATACGGTGCGATAGAATGTGATGATGTACTGGATGGCACAAGTTTATACACAGATCAAAAAGGAATGTATTATAGCACTGGTGAATATTTATTTAATGGTAATCAAACATTGCAGCGATACATACTTGAAATTTTACCGCTAGGTGTAAAAGCGGTTGAAAGGAACTATATTGCCAAAATGGTACATTATATGTGCTGTAATTCAAGTATGCTTTTGGAAAAGAATATACACATGCCATATTCTATGCATATGGCGAAAATAATAAAGAGCTATATGACGGATATAGATGCAAGAGAGTTTAAAGAGTTTGATGATGAATTGGATGTAGATATAATAAAAATAGAAAAGAAAGATTCAATCGCACTGCTTTAAATAATAGTAGACAAATCCTGTTCATTATATCGATCAGGATTTGTCATTTTTTCATGTAAATAAGGATATCTTTTGTCATGTATCTTCTCTTTTACGTATTTACTTTATTTACATACAGGATTAAGATGTTTTTTAGAAATATAAAATCTACATCATATGGAAAAGCAATATGAATTGATTCAAAAGAAATTTGAAAGGAATGAGGAATTGTGAAGAAATTAGATGTGTTATTGATGCTATTGAGCGGCCTCTTTCCAGTTGCAGGAATAATAAAGCAAATCCCACTAGAACAATCTTTATATATTGGAGGCCTTTTATTTTTTACTAGTTTCGGTAGTTATTTTGCGAAAAAAATATATTCACGTATATGTAGCTGGATAGCATACGCGCCATTCATAACACTACTGTTAGTCATTTGGCATCAGGATATTTCAACAAGCTCCATAATAGCGAATGCGAAAATTGCCGCTTGTATCGCTTTAATTCCATGTTTATTCCGTTTTCGTACATATGGACTGACTTTAGGTTTATTCTCATTATGGGCCGCTTTACTTTGGGATATTAAAGAAGTACAGTCGTTAGTTATACTTGAACGTATGTCGAGTTTAATGACAAGCAATTTCAAATATCTCATGCTTTTAGTTGGTGGACTTATATTAGGTGGATTACTTGCGATGTTATTACACCGTAAAGAAAAGGATGTTAATAAAGAAAATATAAATCTATTTCAACAAAAAAAGAAGCGTAAAAAATTATCATTTAAGATTCCACTTCCAAGTTTACCGAAATTTAAGATGAAATTATTTAAGTTTGGTGGAAAAGTATCAAAACGAAAAACACCAGAAAAAATACGTGAGCATAATTACGAGGAACCAGCTTCAGCTGCAACTTATGAAATGACAGAACAAATACATCAATTTAAAGAAGGTACTGCTCAAGGACAAACGAGGATGGAACGTCGTAGAAATAGGTATAATGCATAATAAATTTCAGTAAACCCTTTAATGATTTATCATTGAATTGATAAATTATTAAAGGGTTTTTTATGTAATTACATATTGCTAATGAGGAATTCATAGCATACTCTAAAGTTGAGGACTTAAATAAAATAATGGGAGGACAAAATGCTGATCATTACATATATTTCTGCTTGTATATTATTCTTAGTTAGCTTTTTACATGTTTACTGGGCTTTCGGAGGTAAGTGGGCGACAAATAGTGTCATTCCAACAAAATCAGGAGAAAAGGCGTTTACACCAGGTGTAGGAATGACATTGTTCATTGCGTTGTTATTAAGTATGGCAGCAATGATTTTATTACAACAAGCAGATGTTGTTTATTTTGCAGTTCCAAATATTATTATTCAAATAGAATCCTGGGTTTGTATGGTTGTTTTTTTCATAAGAGTAATTGGTGAGTTTCGTTATTTTGGTATTTTTAAACGCGAAAAAGATACGCATTTTGCTAGAATGGACACTGTTTTATATATACCGCTTTGTGCATTTCTATCTTTATCATTCTTATTGGCAATTATAATGTAAGTATATAAAGAAATGGATATCAAATAAAAGGTTTCTGTGCAATCAAAAACCGTTTGTTTTGTGTGATTACATTTTATTACAAAAATATAACCAACAATATTTTAATACTTAATTACGAAGTAAAGAGAACGGTTAATAAAATAAATTGAAGTTATTTTTATTAATAATTGCGCTTTCTATAGAGATGTATATCAGTCGATGGGAAGATGTGATATATGGCAGTTTAAAAACAAATTTAGCAATAGATGTCTTGACAGGATTATATCATAGTATGTGAGGGAAATAATGATGAAAGAAGAAAAAATACAAGGTAATATAAAGTGGATTGCGTACAATAATTTAAGATTTAGAATAGAGAAGGTTAATGATGAATCATCCGTAATTTGGATTTCTGATAATTTTGTGAATTTATATTTTACCTTAGTAATGAATGACTTTTTAAGTAAATGTGAGGATGAGTTGAATATAAATATCGAAATTGATTTTACTTGGAATAATCATAGAGGTTTGATTATAAAGAATCATGATATAAATCTAATTTTAGGAGAAATAATTAATTTTATTAGCGAATGGGAGTTAGAAGGAGATCCAAATGCTGATAATTTTTCTACGGAAGAGTGGTATTTAGCATAAGCTTACAGGGTATGCTAGCTTTCCATCATTCTTAGGGATTTAAAAAATATGGAGGGTAATTTAAATTTAATGTATGTTTAGGGTATATTGAATGCGAATTGAACCTAAAGAGTTAGACAAATATTTTAAGCAACTAGTGAGGAATGAATTCTGTATTGTAAAGAATTCATTCCTTTTAAGTCTATTTTAATTTATTTGTAATTATAGTTGTTAATATTTGAAGAGGCAATCACCTTAAGTCATAAAGAGACGAAAGCCTATACTCAAAGTAAGATTTCAAAGCTTGAGGAAGAAATTGGTTGAGTTAAAGGGGCTAAGGATGGTACTCAGGGTACGGAAAAATATAAAACTGATACAATGAAACACATTTATCATGAGGAAATTAATAAACGTGGGAATGCAGTTGGGTATCATCATGAGAATGTGATGGGTGGAAAGATTATTCCAGGGACTGAGAGTGTACCTGATAAAAATGGGTTTTATAGGGCCAAAATTGAAATTGATGGGGTATTAAAAGGTCCAAAATCCACATTCTTTCCAAGGGAGTGGACACCTCAATAAGTAATAGATGAAGTGAATGAGGCTTTTCATAACAAAGTAAATAAAAAAACAATAGATATCTTGGAAAAACAAGTGATGGAATGACAATAGAGATGATTTTGAGGAATAATAAGGTAATCTCAGCTTATCCAGTATATTGAGTTGGAGGAAGTGTTCTTAATGATTAAATACAATTATGAATTTAAATATATAGAAGAATTCAATGTGGTTGTTATGGATTTTGATGAAGAAAAATCGTTGAAATTTGCCAATATGATAAATGATCCTTTAGGCTCTGATATACCTTGGAGGTTAAGAGATTTAAAAAATGATATTAACAATTTTATTGATTTGTTGAGGGGAAACATATCCGAATATAGACATGGAGGAAACGCTTCTAGCATAATATCCTTTAGAGATTTTACCATAATTGAGGATCCATTTTATGATGAAGAAGATGAATTTGAGCCGATATGTAAATTAGAAACAGTTGAATTTGTTAAAATCATATTAGTGTGGGCTTATGAAACACATAAGTATAAGAGCGAAAGAGGAGAAATTGCTCAAGAAGATGCAAAAATGGCTATGGATTGGATTGAACAAAAGGTGGAAGAAATTAATAGTATAGAGGATAGTAATCAAATATAAGAAACACAGATTAGTAATAAGTGAAGAATTTAAAATTAATTATAAAAGTGAAAATTATGGGTAGATAAAAGAAGCATCTGTGACTTATGGAATGAAATAGAGGGTTCTGGTGTGAAAATCTATAAAATTTGGACATACTGATACTATTACTCTAAAAAGGATGGAATTGGTATGGAAAAGCAATGTTTATTCAAGTGGAAACAATATCAACCAGATATTATTCTATTAACCGTGAGATGGTAACTACGGTATAACCCTCATTTCCATGGTTGGTGGGAATGAGGGGGGACGAGGCTTATCCATTTCGTATACAACGATTACGTGTTGAGTTCATCAATATGGTCCTTCATCATATTAAAAAAGAGCCACATATGAAGTGACCCTGGTATTGCACCGGGCTCATTTTTAATTTTGCCTTTATCCGTTTCTTATTATAATAATCTATATATTTTTCTAATTCTATTTTAAAATGCTTTACACTTTCAAACTCTTTTAAGTAGAGGAATTCTGACTTCATGATCCCGAAGAAATTCTCCATGACTGCGTTGTCATAACAGTTTCCTTTTCGGGACATACTTTGCACAATACCTCTTGATTCAAGTGTCCGGACATATTGTTTCATTTAATAATGCCACCCTTGATCGGAATGCATCAATAGTTGGTGGTTTTCAGGTAATCGTTCTAATGCTGTCTCTAACATTTCTGAAACAAGTAAATACGTCGGTCTAGAGCCAATTCTATAGGTAATAATCTCACCATTATACAAGTCTAATACAGGTGATAAATAAAGTTTCTCTCCAAATAATTTAAACTCTGTGATGTCTGTTATCCATTTTTGATTTGGTGTATCTGCATGAAAACTGCGCGCTAAAATATTCGGTGCAGTTTAACTTTATGTGTTCTTTTTTAGTTACTTAGGAGACCTTTTGAGATAAGAAGAACGATACGTTGGTCATGACTATTGTGTTGTGTAACCCAAAAAGGAAAGTACCAAAAAATGCTTATTTTGTATGAGTATAAATATCGGCTATTTAGGAGTCCTAATAGAATGTTTAGAATTAGACGGAAATGACGTGTGAAATGTAAATAAAAAAGGACAAGTAGTCGAATTTACTGTCCTTTAAAGGAGAAAAGTCTTTTGATTAAGAACTACGAATAAACAGAAAAACTGCTTGTACTTAGTTTTACCTTAAATATACATATCTATACAAAAAAGGGATAAGTAAAAAATACTTATCCCAGGAAGGGAAATCCAAAACACCAAAATGGTTTGCATTGGTATGCAGGTTCAAAAGTAGTATATGTAAAATGAAAAATCTCATACAAAAAAGACAAGACAGAGTGTTGTTTACTAGAGAATCTTTAAAAAAAGAATAAGAGGTGTATATTAGCTGTTTTTCTCAAAATCATTTTAAACGTATTGAGGAAAGTGATAAACCATACCTTAATAAAAAAGGATGTAAGCGCATTCTTATCGAATTTTAGATAATTAAGAGAGGCGGTGACACTATGAAGTATGTAAAAGTCAGTATGAATGGTGGAAGTGAGCACAAATTCTCAATGACTTTAGAACGATTTGAAGAACTTATTACTACAGAGAAAGGGTTATTAGAGAATAAATTAGTTTGTATTGAAAATGTAATGATTAATCCCACTAATATATCTTCTGTAGTTGAAAAAATTGGTGTACCGGCTAAGTTTATGGAAGCTTAAAAGTGTGTACATAAAAAACATCCATGGGGATGTTTTTTTATTTATAATTGTACAATGAGAATTTGAGTAGGATTTTTAGTGATACTTCATATGTGCACAATAAAATAAGTACAAGCATATATTAAATAGTAGGACAAGATCTTCGTGTCCGAATCAATACTCAGAAAAAACCTCTAATCACAATAGGGCATCCAATAGCAGGGTGCTCTTATTTTTTATGAAAAATGTAGCTCTACAACGGTTTCGTTTCAATTATAGTTTTTTTTTAACCTTTGATTCTAAATTTATCTTTTACGTTAATAAATATTAAGAATAAAATGACAGCAATAATTAAATTAGACAAATAGAAATTTTGGTGAAACAGTAGTTCAAAGATAACATCAAATGTGTATAATAAAGCGACGGCAGGTAATATACAAATAAATATAAATCTCCAATTTTTTAAATGATGTTTATAATTAGTAAGTATTTTCTCCATTAATATTGCTCCTGTATTTTTTATTTTCTATATAATTATACATTTAAATAAAAAGATTTACAAAGTATTTAAAATTTATTTAGCAACTATTGTGATTTCGTATGATTGATAACGGGGAAGCAAAAAACATTTTAGGTCTATAGCTTGAGGAAAAGATAGAGAAAGATTTTATTAAAAACTTAGATAGCTGCATTAATCTGTGTAAGAAATGATTTGACTAAAAAAACTTTTAAAGAGTGATACTTAAATGGTACACTATTATCTACGTTATTTTTGAAATGAATAGAGGGATTTGTGTGATAGATAAAATCAAAAATGTGGTAGAGGATATGTACGAAGATGAAGCGAAACATTTACTTCAAAGTATTCTGATTCAGTTAAATTTATTAGAAGAAAGTTATAGTGAAGATTCAATTAAAAATTTGATGGATATTCCTAAGCAACTAACGAGTAATACATCTTATAAAAGGAATGTAAAAGAAAGCTCACACATACATATTGCGTTTGATGATTCAACAGCTGGATGTTTAAAATATATGCTAAGTCAAGAAGAACGATTGGAAGAGATGGTTGTCGCTTTTTCTGAATTCTTTTCAATCGGACCGATAAATAAGATACATATGAATGAGGGGCAACTAGCAAGACAGAAATGGTTAGTAAACAACTTAACTGCATATGATAGTTATTTTGAAGAGGAGTATTTACCAAGGTTTATAGAAACTTTGGAAGAACTACACACTATTCCTATTGAAACACCTATTACAATTTGGAAAGCCAATAACGCACATGAACATGTAGGCCTATGTTTTGTAATGGCGCAATTAAAAGATAAGAAAAATATTTGCATTATTAATACATCTGAAGCAAGTAAAGAAATATTAAAACAAGAATATGATATTCGTGGAACAGGGGAATTATCACCTGAAAGTTTAGCTCTACTTCAAAACAGTTTTGCAGAATTATCGTATGTAACGGAAGAAAAGCGGATGAGGCTTGAACATGAGTGGGATAGATTATCGAATAGCATAGAATGTTTAAGAGTATGGAAAGAAAATGAAGTGCATTCTGTACAAGAAGATTATTTTGATCAATTTATTATTGAATGTGCGAAAAGTGTAGGTGCTGATCGAGAATTCTTAAAAGCTCCTAGAGTGATTGGTGAAGCACTTGGGCTTGTAGAGCAGTTAGTTGGCGATACATTTTTAGAATATCGCTTAAAGGAATTAATTAAACAAGAAGTTTTTGAATTTGTAGGTTCACTAGACGAAATGCGCTTTTATAGTGTGAAGTTGAAATAGCAATTAAACAAAAAATCCCTTCTAATTCTCTTAAAGAGTTAGAAGGGATTTTTTGGTGAAATAAAACAGAAGTTTTTCCTTTATGGAAGTTTCATATAATATATAGAGTTTACTAATAAATAAGAGGAATAGTTCATTGAACAATCAGTTCTGTTCATGTCAATCAGACGATGCTCCAAAGTTACTACCTCCATCTAACCCTCCCAGTATACCTTCTACATTTGCTACGCCTATATCAACAGCCCAAATGAGATCATGGATGTGTAATTGTCTAGGAAGATGGGGATATTTAAGGTTATATATACCTGGTACCTTTGGGAGAGATTTATGGTTTTTTTCAATAGAAGTTCGAAGATTTGATGTATCAGGATATACTTGGCAAGATGGTCATCGTTTTAAAGTAACTTACCAATATAAACAAATTAGTAATTACATGTGCTTTGCTTAGTGCAAATAGGAGAGATTTATTATGGATCTCTTCTATTTGTAATTTGCAACATTTTTTATGAATTTAGGCTATACATAAGCTTCCTATAGGGGGCATATCGCATATGAATGTTAAAGGTACTGAATGAAAAGAAGGTGATTTGTTAATATGTATAACCAACAAAATTATCCATATGATCAAGGAATGTATTATAATCCACAAAACTACGGGTATGAATCTACAAATGAAGTGAGAGATATGGAACAAGAAGATTATAGACCAGATGATGCGGAAGATGCTCCAACGTCACCACCGCCGTCCCAAGCGCCATCGTTACCATCCACATTTGCTTCTCCAGCACAAGCAGGGAATATGAAATCATGGATGTGTAACTGTCTAGGAAGATGGGGATATTTACGTTTACATCGTCCTGGTCCTTTCGGAAGGGACTTATGGTTCTTCCCGACTGAAGTGAGAAGAAACGGGGTATCAGGATATACTTGGCAAGGTGGTCGTCGTCGTAAAGTAAGTTACCGCTATCAACAAATTAGTAATTTTATGTGCTTTGCATAAAGAAGAGTGAGAGAGTGGAAGTATTTTACTCTCTCACTTTTTTATTTTTCAATATATGAAGTAAGATTTTGATTAAAAATTTACAATTTTCACGTTTTTATTAGAGTATAATGCATATGTTGGGTGGTTTTCAAAAACAAATGAGAGTGAGGGAATACAATGTCAATGAAAAATAAAGTTGGCCGAAGAATAGAAGATGGCATTAATTTAGCTTCAGTTCAGTTTAAAGAAGATGCATATGAAATTTATAAAGAATCGCGAAAGATGCAACCTATCTTATTTGTGAATAAAACTGAATTAGGGGCAGAATGGCTTATTACAAGATATGAAGATGCTCTGCCACTTTTAAAAGATAATCGTTTAAAAAAGGATCTGGCAAATGTGTTTCCTCAAGATACAAAAAACATGTATCTTTCCGTTGACAATAGTGATCATTTAACAACGCACATGTTAAATTCAGATCCACCTAATCACAGTCGTTTACGATCTTTAGTTCAAAAAGCTTTTACACCGAAGATGATTACACAATTAGACGGAAGAATTCAGAGAATAGCGGATGATTTAATAAATGAAATAGAGCGAAAAGGTACATTAAATCTTGTTGATGATTATTCGTTCCCTTTACCAATCATTGTAATAAGTGAAATGCTCGGCATTCCAAAAGAAGATCAAGCGAAATTTAGAATTTGGTCTCATGCTGTCATTGCATCGCCAGAAACACCTGAAGAAATTAAAGAAACCGAAAAACAACTATCTGAGTTTATTACATATCTTCAATATATAGTTGATATAAAACGAAAAGATCCAAAAGAAGATTTGGTTAGTGCGCTAATACTTGCTGAAAATGATGGGCATAAACTTAGTGCTCCAGAGCTATATTCAATGATAATGCTGTTAATCGTAGCAGGACATGAGACAACAGTGAATTTAATTACAAATACGGTATTAGCATTTCTTGAAAATCCAAATCAATTACAGTTATTAAAGGATAATCCAAAATTAATTGATTCAGCTATTGAGGAAGGATTGCGTTATTATTCTCCAGTTGAGATTACAACTGGAAGATGGGCGGCTGAACCGTTCCAAATTCACGAACAAACAATCGAAAAAGGAGATATGGTTGTCATTGCCTTAGCTTCTGCAAACCGTGATGAAACAGTATTTGAAAACCCGGAAGTATTCGATATTACACGCGAGAATAATCGTCATATTGCCTTTGGTCATGGTAGCCACTTTTGCTTAGGCGCTCCACTTGCTAGGTTGGAAGCAAAGATTGCTATTACTACTTTGTTTAATCGAATGCCTGAACTACAAATAAAAGGGAATCGTGAAGAAATTAACTGGCAAGGTAATTATTTAATGCGTTCTTTAGAGGAATTACCATTAACATTCTAGAATATTTATTTTTAGACATGCATACATAGAAAATGATTTACATAGAGTATGTATGTGTTGTTTAAATTCGAAACGGAAGGGTGAAAACATCCCAATGATCAACTAATTCTATTTGTAAGAGATCTTCGTTAAAAAACGAAATATTCTTCTGAATAGGATTAGTCTGTACATTTATAGAAAAGGGATGTATTTCGCTCTGCGAATATATAGTCTTTTTATATGATTTGTGCTGCCTCCTGTTCAGAACATGAAATAGGAGGCTTTTTTATGTCGACAAATGTAGTAATGAAACAAAACAATGGGGTATCACAAGTGTTAAAAAATCGGTTTGTGCAAGGAATTCTTGCATCAGCATTATTTTTACAAATAGGAATATGGGTCCGAAACTTTGCAGTATTACTATATGTAATGGAAATGACGAAAGGTGATGCTTTTGCTATTTCGATGATTTCGGTTGCTGAATTCGCTCCCATTTTTATTTTCTCATTTATTGGTGGAACCTTTGCTGATAGGTGGAAGCCAAAAAAGACAATGATATGGTGTGAGACTTTAAGTTCTATTTCAGTATTTGCTGTATTAATTACTCTTATGTTTGGTACGTGGAAAATTGTGTTTTTTGTCACGCTTATTTCTGCAATCCTTTCGCAGTTTTCTCAACCATCTGGAATGAAATTATTTAAACAACATTTATCAACGGAACAAATCCAATTAGCGATGTCTATATATCAAACAATATTTGCGATTTTTATGGTGTTAGGACCGATTCTTGGAACATTTATTTTTCATAGTTTTGGAATATATATTTCAATCATCATAACAGGTATCGCTTTTTTACTTGCGGCAGCTGTGTTGTTATTTCTTCCTAAAGATCTTGAGAATGATAATGAGAAGAAAGAAATCACTCTATTACAGGAAATGCTGGACGGTATTAAATACGTAAAAAAGAAAAAAGCATTAACTTTGCTAGGGCTTTGTTTTATGGCAGCAGGACTAGGTATAGGATTAATTCAGCCATTAGGTATATTTATTGTGACTGAGCAGTTAGGGCTGTCAAAAGAGAGTTTACAATGGTTACTAACAGTCAATGGTGCGGGAATGATTGTTGGCGGCGCTTTAGCGATGGTATTTGCGAAAAATGTTGCTCCGCAAAAGATGTTAATTGTAGGGATGCTCGGTCAGGCGATTGGCATTGGTATTATAGGCTACTCCACAAATTTATGGGTGACACTTACAGCACAACTTTTTAGCGGTTTAGCTCTTCCTTGTATCCAAATTGGTATTAATACGCTCATTATTCAAAATAGCGATACTGATTTTATTGGTCGTGTAAATGGTATTTTAAGTCCACTATTCACAGGTTCAATGGTAGTAACGATGAGTATTGCTGGCTCATTAAAGGAGACGTTTTCATTAGGCACGATGTACGAGGGAACGGCATTGTTATTTGTTATTGGATTATTGTTTATTTTACCCATATACAACCTAAAGCCAACGATAGCAGTAGAAAGTGAAATGAATAGGAAAGGAAGTGCTGTACAACATGAATCCTAATCCAAATATTAAATACCCTATTGAAGGAAATCAAAACGTTCAATTTATAAAAAATACAATAACGAAATCTAATATACTTGTTGGTGACTATTCTTATTATGATGCGAAAGATGGAGAAACATTAGAAGATCGAGTATTACATCATTATGAATTTCTTGGTGATCGCCTTACCATTGGAAAGTTTTGTTGTATTGCAAATGGAGTTACCTTTATTATGAATGGAGCAAATCATCGAATGGATGGATTTTCGGCATATCCATTTAATATATTTGGAAATGGGTGGGAGAAGTATACACCTAGTTTGTCTGATTTACCATATAAAGGTGATACAGTTATAGGAAATGATGTTTGGATTGGTATGGAAACAACGATTATGCCAGGAATAAGAATAGGGGATGGTGCAATTATTGCAGCTAAATCTGTTGTGACTAGAGACGTCGCACCATATACAATTGTTGGCGGAAACCCTGCAAATAAAATAAAGGAACGATTTACAAATACAATAATAGAAGAATTATTGCAAATTCAATGGTGGCATTTTGAAATTGAAAAAATAACTGAAAATATAGATGCTATTGTACAAGGAGATATTGAACCATTAAGAAAGCTAAAAAGGGAATAAAAAATGCATGACAAAGAGTATCATACCTCCGAATTTTGTTAATGATAATAGAACAAGGAGGTGTGATACTATGGCACAAGACGTTTTATGTGAAGTAAACAACTGTAAATTTTGGGCTAACGGTAATAAATGTAGTGCAGATGCAATTTATGTAGTAAGTAATAAAGGGAAACAGGCATCAACTACGGAAGAAACAGATTGCAAAACTTTTGATCCAGAATTATAAAATTTTGAAGGGTAGCCAAATCGTGGTTGCCCTTTTATTAATTATAGTATTGATAATAAATCTCATTTTCATTCATTGTTTTTAATTTTTTCTTGTTATTTTTCATATTTTCTTCATAAGTGAAGTAATCCAGAGCAATTCATGCTCAATACGTGATTTACTAAATTCAATGACTTCTGTAATGAAAGATGAGCTAACATCTAAAGTGTGAATAGCAGTAAGTTGTTTATGTAGTACGTCTTGGCGTATTGTTAAAATTTCTTTTCTAGCATCGTAATCAAGTTTTTCAAATAGCGCGATACGTACAAGGAATTCAGCGTTATTTGTCGCAAGTTTTTCGGGAAACTCTCTTAACATTTCAGAAAAAATTTCTTCTCCTGTTTCAGTTATGTCGTACATATTTCGGTTTGGCTTTCCGACTTGTTTGTGTATTTTTTTCGTTATAGCACCCATATTTTCGAACCGTCGAAGAGCGGGATACAGTGTGTTATGATTTAATTCGAAATTCTCACCTAACCGATTTTGAACATTTTTCTTTATTTCATATCCATGTTTTGGTCCAGTCATTAATTCTGCTAGTAATAAAATGTCAACGTACATAAAAATCCCCCTTATATATTTCTCAAGTTCTCCAATGAAAAATCTCTTTTTGTATATGTTAAAATAACATATGTTAGATTATACAACTTTGAACTACCGACCTATCACTTTTATTGTAAAAGAAAAGGGAGGAAAGAACTATGGCTTCGCCTGAAAATGTAATTTTAGTTCATGAAATTTCAAAGCTGAAAACAAAAGAAGAATTGTGGAATCCGTATGAGTGGTATCAATTTATGAGGGATAACCATCCGGTTCATTATGATGTGGAACAGGATGTATGGAATGTTTTTTTATACGATGATGTAAATCGAGTTTTATCGGATTATCGCTTATTTTCAAGTAGAAGGGAACGAAGACAATTCGCAATCCCACCATTAGAAACTAGAATAAATATCAACTCTATTGATCCACCAGAACATCGTAATGTACGTTCTATTGTTTCTAAAGCATTTACTCCCAGAAGTTTAGAACAATGGAAACCTCGAATACAGTCTATCGCAAATGAACTTGTAGAGCATATCGGAAAATATAGTGAGGTTAATATTGTTGAAGAGTTTGCTGCACCTTTACCTGTTACCGTCATATCCGATTTGTTAGGAGTGCCAACAACTGACCGTAAAAAAATTAAAGAATGGTCTGATATTTTATTTATGCCGTATAGTAAAGAAAAGTTTAATGATCTGGATGTAGAAAAGGGGATAGCACTAAATGAATTTAAAGCATATCTTCTACCAATTATTCAGGAAAAGAGATACCATTTAACCGATGATATTATTTCAGATTTAATACGAGCTGAATATGAAGGTGAAAGATTAACTGATGAAGAAATTGTAACTTTTTCTTTAGGTTTATTAGCGGCAGGTAATGAAACAACTACTAATTTAATTATTAATAGCTTTTATTGCTTTTTAGTGGACTCACCTGGAACATATAAAGAATTAAGAGAAGAACCTAAATTAATTTCAAAAGCAATTGAGGAAGTATTACGCTATCGCTTTCCTGTTACATTAGCTAGGAGGATTACAGAGGACACAAATATATTTGGACCTTTTATGAAAAAGGATCAAATGATTGTTGCATGGGTAAGTGCAGCAAATTTAGATGAGAAAAAGTTTTCAAAAGCCTCTAAATTTAACTTACACCGAATAGGAAATGAAAAGCATCTAACATTTGGTAAAGGCCCTCACTTTTGCTTAGGGGCACCACTTGCACGTTTAGAAGCTGAGATTGCATTAAGAACTTTCATAAATGCTTTTGAAAAAATAGAGTTGCCTTCATCTTTCAATTTAGAAAAATGTATATTGGAAAATGAACAAACTTTGAAATTCTTACCTATTTGCTTAAAAACTCAATAAACAGTGCAGCAAGGTACAAATTTACTGTACCTTGCTTTTTATTTCTCAATTGTAAAATTTTAGTATGTTATTTAGTATGGAGGTGTGTGAAAAAGAATAGAGGAGGACGCTTATGTTAACGTGTAATGGAAGTAAAACGTTTCAAACATTTATTAAAGCTGTAACGGATTTAATTGATAGTAATTTATTAGAAGATCAAATTGTTTGTAAGATTGAAAAATTACTTGAAGAACTTTTAGAAAAGAAAACATGGCTTCCGTTAGAAAAACAGAAGGCGAATTCGGCTCAATATGCACGACACTTGCTATATGAAGATCCTTTAAATCGTTTTGAAGTATTAGCTCTTGTATGGAAAGATGGACAATCTACACCTTTACATGATCATGATGGTACATGGGGAGTAGAAGGAGTTTTTACAGGAAAGATAATGGTACAGAACTTTATACAAACTAAGCAGCTTGAAAATTCACTTGTTTATTTAACACATAAAGGAAATCTTTATTTGGGAGAAGGAGAAACAGATAAAGTCATTCCACCAGCTGATTGTCATATTCTTGAAATAGCTAAAAATGAAAGCGTTATCACCATTCATATTTACGGAAAACGTTTAGAAAAGTTTAAAATATATGTCCCAACTGAAGAAAAGAATGTGTACATGTGTGAGACAAAATATATTAGTTATAGTTCATAGTTTAAAATCAAAAGCTTTTCTTTTTAAAGAAAAGCTTTTGATTTTATTTTTAATTATTTCTTGACCTGAAACGCTTTTCATAAATTATAAATAAGGAGTACTTTACGAGGGCAGTATGAAAACGATACCTTTCGTTTAAGATGAACTCGTGTATATATAGAAAGTGGTGAAGAAATAATGAAATTAATCGCAATTGATTTAGATGGAACTCTTCTTTCGGGGAATAAAATGATTAGTAAAGAAAATGCAGAAGCAATTCGAAAATGTCAGGAAGCGGGCCATGTTGTAGCAATTTGTACAGGACGTTCTATCATCGATATTGAACGATTATTGTTAGAAGTAAATTTAGAGTGTCCAATTATTGCCGAAAATGGTGCGCTTATATATAAAGATAAAAAAATGATGAAGAGATATCCAATTCAAAATGTGCAAGCACTTGAGATTGTGAACTATCTTGAAGAAAATGGCTTATATTATCAGCTTTATACTGATAAAGGTGTGTACGTACCGGAATATGGAGTAGAGAGTGTACGCAATGAAATCGAGTACGTGAAGAATTCAAATGAAAATTTCGACTTGAAAGAGTTAGAAACGATCGCAGCTTTATATCTTGAGCATACAGCGTTTCATAGTGCGGAAAGTTGCAAACCGATTGTAGAAACAGATATACATGTGCATAAGCTGTTACCATTTTCTTATGATATAGAAAAATTAAAAAGGTTAAAAGACACGTTTCTGCATAATACTGATTTAGCCATTACATCTTCCTATTGGCATAATTTAGAGATTAATCATCGAGATGCCCAAAAAGGAAATGGATTATATACTTTAGCAGAACACCTGAATATTTCAGTTGAAAATACTGTAGCGATAGGTGATGGTCTAAATGATGTTTCCATGATGGAAAAAGCAAATATATCAATTGCAATGGGGAACGCAGTTGAAGAAATAAAAGCGATGTGTCAATACGAAACCTTATCAAATGAAGAACACGGTGTTGCACATGCTTTATATAAATATGTAATGTAAATATAAAAAGAAAAAAGAATCCAAATGGATTCTTTTTTCTTTTTATTAGGGGTAAGGTATTCTATGAGAATCATAGAAGCCTTATTACATTTTATTATATAGAATATATTGGAATAAATGTTTATATTTTTCATGATAATTGTGAAAATTTTATGAACTTTAAATTTTTTGTATTTGTATACTATTAAAATCGATGTGTATGAATCTGATATCAAAATCAGGTGTATGTATGAGTGCGCGATTTGGGTTCTCTTCAAATCAGAATTAGTGTGTGAGGACTAAAATACATATTGATGAAAGGTTCATTTTATACTTATATACTTCTCTTTTTTAATTGAAAAATAAAATTTGTTCGAATAATTGTTCTACAGCTATATACCTACAGGCACATTCTTCGTATAATGGAGAAGTATAAATTTTGAATTTGTATTAATTTTACATATTGAGGTGAAAAAGGAATGAATGCGCGGCTAATGGAACTTATTGATGTGAGTACAATAGAAACCATGGCAGAACAATTTTATAAATTAACCAACATATCACATCAACTTCTTGATGCTGAAAAAGAATGTATCTTTTCATTTGGAATAAATGAGATGAAAATATGTAAACTTCCCAAAATTGAAATCCCCATTTTTTTATACAATCAACATTTAGGATCTTTTGTAGTATGGTCAAACAAAAGCGAAATTTTCAATTGTCAAAAATACTTTGAAATGCTTTCAAATCTAATTATAGATGGGGCAACAAAAGTATTTCAAAGTAAAAATACAACGTTGCTTTCTCGAAAAGAGGAGGAACTACATACGATTTTACAAAACATGCCTGTTATGGTAGATGCGCTTGATTATAATGGAGATTTTGTTTTGTGGAATCGTGAGTGTGAAATTGTAACAGGTTATACCGCTGCAGAAATAATAGGAAATCCAAATGCACTTCAATTATTGTACCCCGATCATAAATATCGTCACCAAATACAAACGAAATTTTTAACTCGTGGAAAAAATTTCAGAGATTGGGAAATGCACTTAACATGTAAAAATGGTGAAATCAAAACAATTATGTGGTCCAATATATCAGAACAGTTTCCTGTAACAGGATATAGCTATTGGGCTGTTGGTGTAGATATTACACATTTAAAAGCGATAGAAGGACAGTTAAAACAACAAACGTCTGAATTAGAATTAATTTTTAAAGCTTTACCAGATTTATGTTTCTTAACAGAAGATGATGGCACGATTATAGATTATAAGGCAGGATCTCCTACAAAATTTTACGTACCGGCAGAAGCTTTTATGGGGAAAAAGTTTTTCGAAGTATTACCATCTCCAGTAGCGCAACAGTTTCAGGAAGCCATTCGTCAAGTGCAGGAAAAAGGAACGAATGTAATTGTTGAATATCCACTTACACTTAATGGAAGTATTGATTTCTTTGAAGCTAGATGCTTACCATTATTACATGATAAAATTATGATCATTGTACGCGATATTACAGAGCGGAAAAAGACAGAAGAATTGCTAAATAAATCAGATACACTTGCAGCAATCGGTCAATTAGCAGCTGGTGTAGCTCATGAAGTGAGGAACCCATTAACAGTCATTAAAGGGTTTATACAGTTATTCCAAATTAATAAAGAAGATCAAGAAAAATATTTCGATCTAATGCTTTCTGAAATTGAAAGAATAGAAGCGATTCTTCAAGAGTTTTTATCAATTGCTAAAACAGATGAAATAAATACAGAACAAAAAAATATTTATCAAATTTACAAAAATGTCGTATCGTTAATGAATACAAAAGCAATTATGACGAATATTCAAGTTGAATTATATGCAGACGCCAAAGATATTAGTATTGAATGCTCAGAAAATCAATTGAAACAAGTATTTATTAATATTTTGCAAAATTCAATCGAAGCTATGCCAGATGGTGGGAAAATTGCAATTTATTTAAAAGAATTAAACGATGATGGTGTCATTATTCATGTAGTAGATGAAGGAATAGGAATACCTGAAGAAAGAATTAAGAGATTAGGTGAGCCTTTTTATAGTACGAAAGAAAAAGGTACCGGTATTGGATTAATGCTAAGTTATAAAATTATTGAAAGTCATCAAGGGAATATAAGTATTATGAGTGAGGTTGGTGTCGGGACAACAGTGACTATTTATTTGCCGAAAGCTCAGAGTAAAGAATCTTTATCATATTGTGACGAAAGATTCGAATCAATACGCCCAATTATTAACTCGTAAATTACTAAATACCCAATAACAAAAGCTAAGCTTTTTGTTATTGGGTATTTTTGTATTTAATTTAGTAAACTTTACCTTTTCTTTAGATTTGTTTTAATTTCTATTAAGTTTTAAATGTTACATTAATATTTGTACAAAGTAATGTGTGGAAATTGTACGTTGCTTTTAATATAGAAACCAATTTATTATTTGAAATGTTGTAAGGAGGAGATTATGACAAGGTGAAAAAACAAGAGAAAAAAAGCGGTAGAGCAATACCGATGCGGTTAAACATTTTATTCTTTTGTGTATTTTTATTATTTTCTGCCATGATCATACAGTTGGGTAAAGTACAAATCATTGATGGAGAGACGTATAAAAATGAAGTAGAGAAGAGAGAAAATGCAACCGTTAGTCTTTCTGTCCCACGCGGGAAAATATTTGATCGAGAAGGGAATCCAGTAGTTGATAATAAATCTTTACGTACAATTACATATACAAAGATGAAAGGTGTAAAATCAGAAGAAATATTAAAAACTGCAAGACAACTTGCCGACATAATTGAAATGCCACAAGAAGATATTGATAAGTTAACTGAGACAGATAAGAAAGATTTTTGGATGCAATTAAATCCGAAACTGGCTGAAAATCTAGTGTCTAAAAAAGAAATAGATACATTTAGAGAGAAGGATATTAGCGGCAAGAAGCTAGATAAAAAAATAGAAGAGTTAAAAAGAAAACGAGTTACAGATAAAAATCTTCAAGAATTAACAGATAAAGATATAAAAGTATTAGCTATTAAAAGTAAGATGACTTCTGGTTATCAAATGGCTCCTCAAATTATAAAAAAAGATGTTAGTGAAAAGGAATTTACTATAATTAGTGAGGGTTTAGCAAATCTCCCGGGTGTAGACGTTTCGGTTGATTGGGAGAGAGTGTATGTAAATGATGGATTATTCCGATCTGTTCTTGGAAATGTTTCTAATGCCGATGAAGGATTGCCAAGTGAACGATTAGATTACTACTTGGTACGTGATTATAGCCGAAATGATAGGGTTGGAAAAAGTTATATCGAGCAGCAATACGAAGATGTACTTCATGGTACAAAAAAAGAAGTAAGAAGCGTTGCTGATAAACAAGGGAATACAATTAGAACGGAAACAGTTTCTGAGGGAAAGAGCGGTAAGAATTTAACTTTAACAATAGATATGGAATTACAGAAAAAAGTAGAAGAAAGTATAGAAAAAATATTAAAGGCATATAAAGGATCAGAATCCATGTTAGATCGTGCTTTCGTTGTGATGATGAATCCGAAGAACGGACAAGTATTATCCATGGCTGGGAAAAGACTTGTAGAAAAAGACGGAAAAACAGAAGTTGAAGACTATGCATTAGGCACAATGACTAGTTCATATGAGCTTGGATCAACAGTTAAAGGTGCGACAGTTTTAACTGGATTTGAAACGAAAGCTATAACACCAGGTACTTATTTTTATGATACACCTATGAAGTTTAAAGGAACTAAGGAGAAAAAGTCTTGGAAAGAGTTTGGAAATATAGACGATTTAAGAGCGTTACAAGTCTCTTCAAACGTTTATATGTTTAATACAGCATTAAAAATTGCAGGTGTGGATTATGTGAAAAATAGTTCATTAAATATTAAACAGGAGTACTTTGATAAAATGAGGTATTATTTCAGGCAATTTGGATTAGGTGTTCCAACGGGCATCGATTTACCAAATGAAACAGCTGGACAAATTGGTAAAAAAGATAATCAACCAGGTTTCTTATTAGACTACTCAATTGGCCAATATGACACGTATACACCGCTTCAGCTTGTACAGTATATTTCAACAATCGCAAACGGTGGGTATCGAATGAAGCCACAAATTGTTCAAGAAGTTAGAGAGCAAACGTCGCAAAAAGATGAGATTGGTAAAGTAGTGCATTCAGTAGAACCAATCGTTTTAAATAAGATAGATATGAAAGAGGAATATATAAATCAAGTAAAAGAAGGATTTAGAAGGGTATTCCAAGAAGGTGATGGAACAGGAGTAAGGGCGTTCCAAAAAGCATCTTATAAGCCAGCAGGTAAAACAGGGACAGCACAGACTGTATACGGTGGAGAAAGTGATATTGGAAGAAATGAAAAAGGTGAGCGAAGAGAATGTTATAACTTAACGTTAGCAGGATATGCGCCATATGATAATCCGGAAGTAGCGTTCTCTGTAGTTGTACCATGGGTTATTAATGATAAATCTGGTATTAACTCTGATATTGGAAAAGAAGTTTTAGATGCTTATTTTGAATTGAAAAATAAGCGATTGACTGGAGAAACGATGAAAATAGATAGCTCTAAAGAGGATTAAAACATACGAAATGTTATAGAAACCAGTGGCGCCTTTATTTAGGGATAGGCCAAAATGGGTGATGGAGAGGGATAAAATCATTCTATCAATTATTCACGTTTTATAAAAAAATTCATATATTGATAGCATAGGACAAGCTGAAAAGTTTATTCTAACCTCACAGAACACTCCTTATCACGGTTAGGCATCTACTTATGTAGATGCCTTTTTTAATGTATTAACTGACAATTATTTATCAACCTAAAGTAGTAAGTATATTAGGACTATTAGGGGGAGGGTGACGGTAATAATTATAATATGATTAATAAGAGCATTGAAATGTAAGGAGTGAGTAACAAGTGCTAAATATTTTAGTGGTTAATTTCCCGGCAGAGGGACATGTAAATCCTACATTAAGTTTAGTCAAGGCCTTTACTGAACGGGGTGATTACGTACATTATATTACAACAGAACACTTTAAAGGCAGAATTGAAGATTTGGGAGCAACTGTATATACCCATCCAGATTTATTAAAGGAGATTTCTATTGATAGTGAAACTTCATATGGGCTGAATTCTTTCTTTCATGTACATGTTCAAACTTCTTTATATATATTAGAAATTACGAAACAATTAAGTGAAAGCATAAATTTTGATTTCGTAATTTACGATATATTTGGTGCTGGAGAGTTAGTAAAGGAGTATTTACAAATTCCAGGCGTACTTTCTTCTCCTATATTTTTAATTCCTCCAAAATTATTGGAGACTTTACCTTTTCATCCAAATGCAGAAATACAATTCCGACCCGATGAACGTTCTGAAAAGTTACTATGTCAAATGGAACATGAATTTGGAGTAAAGCCTAAAAATAATCTTCAATTTATGCATAATAAGGGAGATATCTCACTCGTGTACACAAGTCGTTATTTTCAACCTGATAGTGATTTGTTCGGAGAAAATAACATTTTTATTGGGCCGAGTATTTCAAATCGTAAAACAAATGTAGAGTTTCCACTTGAATTGCTTAAAGATAAGAAAGTTATTTATATTTCAATGGGGACACTACTTGAAGGGCTCGAACCATTCTTTAATACTTGTATTGATACTTTCTCAAATTTTGAAGGGATAGTCGTAATGGCAATTGGTGATCGAAATGATATTTCAAAAATAAAGCAAGCACCAGACAATTTTATAATTGCTCCATACGTACCCCAATCAGAAATATTAAGTGAAGCAGATGTATTTATTACACATGGCGGCATGAATAGCGTACACGATGCTATTTATTTTAATGTCCCATTTATCATAATTCCACATGATAAAGACCAGCCGATGATAGCACAAAGATTAACTGAACTTGAGGCAGCACATAGGTTATTGAAAGAGCATGTTAATGCGCAAACTTTAAAAGAAGCGGTAACAAACGTTCTTTCAAATGAAAAGTATAAACATGGTATACGAAAACTAAATGATAGTTTTTTAGAATGCGGTGGTTCAAATGAGGCAATTGCAGCTATTAAATCTCTTTTAAATAAATAGTGTGGACAATATAAAAGCATAGAGGTTCAACCTTTATGCTTTTATATTATTATCCCGCAAACTGCACAGCAGTATTTGCATGTAAAAAAGCAGTATCAAAAACAGGAACAGTAAGGTCGTTTTGGGAAATAAGCAAAGGGATTTCAGTACAGCCTAGTAATATACCTTCTGCGCCATTTTGAATTAATGATTTTGTAATTTGTAATAGTTTTTCTTTTGATGTTTCTGAAATAATTCCTTTACTTAATTCATTTAAAATAACATGATGAATAAAATTTCTTTCCTCTTCATTTGGGATAATCGTCTCAATATTATAATTCGCTAAACGTGATTTATAGAAGTCTTGTTCCATCGTTTGTTTCGTACCCAATAGTCCGATACGCTTTATATTTTGTTCTACCACTTCTTTAGCACTCACATCACCAATGTGAAGAAGTGGAATAGATATTGCACTTTCTACTTCTTCAGCAAATAAATGGACCGTATTGGAACACATTAATAAACAATCAGCTCCGGATTTTTCAACCTTTTTTGCAACTGTGACTAATTCGTTTTTCACTTCTTCATATTGATGATTTTGTAACAAAGTAGTTACTTCAACAAAGTCCATGCTATATAAAACAAGCTTTGCATTTTGATCATATTGAGAAAGTGTAAGTGTATTAATATGTTTATAGTATAACGATGTAGATTCCCAACTTAGTCCACCAATTAAACCGATTACTTTCATCATACATTCCTCCCGAAACAATTTTGAATTCATTATTTCATAATTCCGATAAGAATACAATGATATAAATGTGCTATTTAACAAAAAATAAAAATAATTAGAAAACTATTGTAATTTATCTTTCTTAGTGCCATAATACGAATTACAAATTAATACTTATCCAGAGAGGTGGAGGGTACGGCCCTACGAAACCTCAGCAACCCCTATGTAAAATCATAGGAAGGTGCTAATTCCGCAGAGGACACAATGTGTTTTTTGGAGATAAGAGGATTCTTGAACGTGAAAGAAAATGACCTCTTATGCAAGAGGTCATTTTTTGTTGTATAGAAAGGGAGTGTCGATGCATAATTCATTTTTAAAATAAATATAGAGTAATAAAAGTTGACTAATATGAGAGGGGAATTGTAATGAACAAATTATCAACAAAGTTAGTAGCAGCAATCGGAATTGGATCAGCGTTATACGGGATATTAGGACTTTGGGGATTTTCTATTGCACCAAATACATTTATTAAACCTGCATTAGCTATTTTAACTGTTTTTGGAGCGTTATTTGGTCCAGTAGCAGGACTGTTAATAGGACTTATCGGTCATATCGTAACAGATACAATCGCTGGATGGGGTATTTGGTGGGGGTGGGTTATTAGTTCAGGACTTATCGGCCTTGCAATGGGACTCATTCAAAAAAGAGTTGGCTTTAGTGTGAAAAACGGGACGTATAATAAGGGAGATATTTCTTATTTAGCCATTACTGGGTTAATTGGTATTGTCATTGCGATTATATTTGCTGGGGCATTCGATATTATTGTGATGGGAGAACCGTTTGACAAAATTGTTATACAAGTATTAGGAGCAACAATTGCCGATGTTATTGTATTTTTAGTTCTCGGATTGCCAATTACAATAGGTCTAGCTAAATCTAATAAGAAACATACACATTTAAAAATTGAAAAGTAGGGATGTTAACATGCAACCAATTATTTCTTTTGAACAATTTAGCTTTCAATATGAGCATGCGGCACAGCCTACTGTAAAAGACATTACATTTCATATATATCCTGGAGAAAAAGTACTAGTTGCTGGACGAAGCGGTTCGGGGAAATCAACGTTAGCTCATTGTATCAATGGGCTAATCCCATTTTCTTATGAAGGATTTAGTACTGGTAATATTTTAATTGCCGGAAAAGATCCGAGGAAAGAGAGTATATTTGAACAGAGTAAACAAGTAGGAACAATTTTGCAAGATCAAGATGCTCAATTTATTGGCCTTACAGTAGAAGAAGATGTAGCTTTTTATTTAGAAAATGAATGTGTAAATCAAGATGATATGAAAAAGATTGTTTCGGACGCATTAAAAAAGGTAAAGATGCATACTTTTCATAAACAAAGTCCACATGAATTATCAGGAGGGCAAAAACAAACTGTTTCTCTAGCAGGTCTGTTAACGACAAATGCTGATATATTATTGTTCGATGAACCGTTAGCAAATTTGGATCCGCTAAGCGCCTTACATACAATAGAACTTATTCAAGATATACATAAACAATATAATAAAACAATTGTAATTATTGAACATCGAATAGAAGAAATGTTAAACCTGGATTTAGATAAAATTATTTTAATTGATGAAGGTGAAATTGTTGCCATAGGGACACCAGAAGAGATTTTAGCGTCAAATATATTACCATCTATTGGCTTAAGAGAGCCTATGTACATAGAAGTATTAAAGAGATTACATTTTGATAGTAATAATGATGTAATATACCCAATTGAAAATCTTCAAAGGGAAAATGTTAGTAGCGTAATAAATGAGTGGATGGAGAAGCAAGCTTTTTATAAAGATAGTCCTACAAAAAATGAATTATTGAATGTAGAGAATTTGTCGTTCTCATATCCTAATAAACAAAAAGTATTAGACAATGTAAATTTCTCTCTATATAAAGGGGAAATAGTAGGACTGTTGGGCCATAATGGAGCTGGAAAATCAACATTAGCTCATAGTCTTATAGGGATAAACAAAACAAAAAATGATAGGATTTTAATTGATGGAGTAAATATCAATTCTTGGTCTATTCGTAAACGCGGTGAGGTTATATCTTATGTGATGCAAAATCCAAATCATACGATTACACAACATACTGTTATAGAAGAAGTTTCATTCACATTAAAATTAAAAAGGGTTTCAAAGGAAGAGATTAAGCTTAGAGCGGAAGAAGCGTTAAAAGTTTGTGGTTTGTATCCATTTCGAAACTGGCCAATTCAGGCGTTAAGTTATGGACAAAAAAAGAGATTAACAATTGCATCTGTACTAACAACAAATCCGAAACTTATCATATTAGATGAACCGACAGCGGGACAAGATTATTATCACTATAAACAGTTTATGTCGTTTATTAGAAAATTAGCTGCAAAGGGAATATCGTTTATTTTTATCACACACGATATGAATCTCGTATTGGAATATACAGACAGAGCGATAGTTTTACATGAAGGGAAAATTATTGCGAATAATACCGCGTCTATTGTATTAGGGCATCTAGAAACGTTACAAAGAGCGAACCTAAGGGAAAGTTCTTTATACAAACTAATTAAATTTAGTGGGATTGCATTTCCTGAAAGGTTTGTAGAACTTTATTTTGATGTTATTAGGAGGGAGGAAGGTGTATAGTACATATTTTCATCGCATGGATGGAGCAGTGAAATTGTTGTTATTTATTTTCTGTATGACACTTACTTTTTTATTTTTTGATTTTCGCATATTGCTATTTGTATTTATGATTGGATGTATCGGACTTTTAGTTGCTAAAATTCCATTTCGTAAAATTTTTATTGTTTTTAGTGTTATATTTACATTTAGTTTATTAAATTCTGTCATGATTTTATTTATTACACCAACCCATGGATCTGAATTAATCGGATCATATACTTCATTTGTGTATATTGGATATGCAACAATTACATACGAAACCGTATTTTATGCAGCTACACTTTCGTTAAAGTATTTTACGTTATTACCATTTACACTTATATTTATTTATACGACTGACCCAAGCGAATTTGTGAGTAGCTTAAGTAAATTTCGTATTCATTATAAGATTACCTATGCAATAAATATTGCATTACGCTATATACCTGATATTCAGTCCGAATATAAAGTTATTAAACATGCACAAGAGGCGAGAGGAGTAGCTTTTGAAAAAGGTGAAGCAAGTTTATGGATTCGTATGAAAAACCGTGTCTTAATTTTCTGGCCGCTAATTATTCATTCACTAGATAGAATTGATACAGTTTCAAATGCAATGGATTTAAGAGGATTTGGAAAGAAGGATAAACGTACATGGTTTTATACAAATAAAGCGAAAAAAGGGGATTTCATGGCTTTATTTGTAGGTGTTTTTATTTTAATTATTGCAGTATATTTAAAGTTACATGTATTTCAAAACTTTTGGTATCCATTTTAAAGCACTCTCAAATGAGTGCTTTTACTTATTTTTATGTAGACATGCTCAAAAAAGGGATATTCACATAATGTATAATACGAACCAGTTAAAATGATCAACTACCTATTAGTTTTCAAACCAAAAGGAGGAGAAAATATGAGTTACGGTGGTTCTTGTGGTTTTGGTGGAGGTTTCGCTTTACTAGTTGTGTTATTTATTTTATTAATTATCGTTGGATGCAGCTGCTGGGGCGGAGGGTACTAATTTCTAATTAGTCTCCACAAATGTAAACTAAAAAAACATAGAAGATACTTATGTATCGAAACAAATAAAAAAGGAGCAATTATGCTCCTTTTTTATTTGTTTTCAGATGAGTTCGTATTACATTTCGGCAATGTAATTGTCAAAGTTGTACCTTTATTAACGAGACTTCGGATTTTTAAACTACCTTGCATCGTTTCAATAATCTTAACAGCAACCATTGTACCTAATCCTGTACCTTTTGTTTTTGTGCTAAAATAGGGTTCGCCAAATCGATTTATTTGCTCTTGTGACATACCAATTCCGCTATCCTCAATTCGTATTATAACTTTATTATTACTAATAGATGAGGAGATATGTAAAGTACCACCATTAGGCATTGCTTCAATACTATTTTTTATTAGGTTTAAAAAACATTGTTGAAAGTGCTGTTTATTACCAACAATTGATGCCCTAGAGAAATCTTTCGTAATATGTATTGTATTCATATTACATAAAGGTAAGATCATATTAATAACTCGAGTTAACTCTTGTTCTACTGAAATATGATCTAATTTTTCTGAAGCAGGTTTGGCAAATGTTAAATAATCATCAATAATTCCTTGGGCACGATGCAACTCTTCAAGTATATGTTCAATATACTCGTCTCTAGATTCTGGAGTTAAATTCGGTGTTTTTAAAAGTTGAGTAAATCCTTTTACGACAGTTAAAGGATTTCTTACCTCGTGCGATATACTAGCAGCGAGTTGGCTCACAATCTCCATTTTTTCCATTTTAATTAACTTCGATCGCATACATACTGCATCTTTTAAAACTTCATTAAAATAAATTACAAACAACATCAAAGTAGTTGGTAATATTATAAAATAAATAATGTATAAATTATTCACTTCAAAATCCGATAAAGTTAATACAATTACAGTTGTAAATATTGCTAGAAAAAATGTTAAAAACATTCCATAAGCTACTTTAACTTTTCTATTATACTTATTAAATTTTGCGGATGCGAACGCTGTAATGATAAACATTGTGCCATAAACGAGTATTGTTAACATACTAAATCCATAAAATGAAAATCTTGTAATTAATAAAATAGCAAACAATATTATACCGACAGGGAAGCCACCATAAAGCGTACCTATTATAACTGGTATTTGTCTTAAATCATGAATACAATTTTCATCCATATAGATAGGATAGCGCATACATAAAATAAGAGGGATACTCGTACAAAGTATAGTAAGTAGCTTTTTATATTTCTTCAAATAGCGCCCGCTATCAAATATAAAATAAAAGATAAAGATACTAATTAAAATGTAAAGAAGATTATTTAATACGTTTTGATTAATATAAACAAAGTCCATAATATTTGCCTCATTATTTTGAATTTCCTTTTCAAATATATTATACATGATAATAGTATAATATATATATTTGTTTAAATAATATAGGTTTATATTTTTTCAGTATTTGACACGTTTACCCACTCTTCATAAAATTCTTCAACTGATGCATATCGTTCAGTTCGGTTTTCATTTACAGCGCGATACGCTATTTCATATAAATCCCTACTTGCTTCCCATTTTGTAAAGGAGCGATCTTTTCCACCACCTAAGAGCACAAAAGCCATTGCGCCCATATTAAACACATTCGTTTTTTCGTCAATTATAGCGTTTAACTCAAATTCCTCTGGTGACATAAAACGTGAGGATCCCCATAGTCGTCCCATTGTATTTATATAGGGTTTCTTATTGTATAAATCTATATCACAAATCTTCGTCTCATTTGTATGAAAATTATATAAAATACTACCGTCATAAAAATCTATTGCTACATAGTTTTTCTTTTCAACATATGTATGGAAAGAAAAAATGGAATTTAAGGATTGAATCTGTTTCATAACAGATAAATGTTTAAATTTATAAAATGGAGAGTTTGGATTTTTATATTTATCAGGAGGCGGGAAACTCCAGTGTGAATGAAGACATTCTCCATCAAACCAATCAAAAATTAATACATATCCAGATTGAACTGGAAAATGTTCAATTAGTTTTATAAGCGAGTCATGCTTTAATTCCTCGTAAAGGGAAACTGATTTTTTTAATCTTTCAATAGCGTCGTTCATAGTTCCTTCATATGCAATTGTTTGTGCCCCTGCATATTTAATAAATTTCTTATGGCCATCTCTTTCTACACCGAAAGATAGATTGCCTGAATCTTGCTGGTCAAAAACCTCAAATACGGTTCCTAATTTCAATAGCCAATCAAAATTATGATGTTCTTTTAATTGAAATGTTATTTGATTCAACTGAATTTCAACTGGTTTAGCTTCCATAATATACCTCGCATTTATTATAATTAAGTTGTATATTTCAGTATTCGACATATTTTGTGAAAATCCTATGTTAATCACATGGAATTTTATAAATATAATAATAAATAATTATAAAAAGGTGAATAAAATGGAAAAACAAATCGTTATTAAACCATATCAAAAAGACTGGCATGAAGAGTATTTAATAGAAAAGGAGAAATTTATTTCATTATTCGGAGGAGAATGTATTGCTATTGAACACATAGGGAGCACATCTGTACAAGGATTAGGAGCGAAACCTCTAATTGATATGATGATTGGTGTAACGGATTTGCAAATTACCGAAAAGTGGATTGATGATCTGTTGAAAATTGGATATGAATATGTACCAAAAGAATCAACTGATTGGCGCTTTTTTAGAAAGGGAAAATGGAGAGCGGGTACCCATCATTTGCATGTTTATATTTATAATAGTGACGAATGGAAAAACAATCTTTTATTTCGAGACTTTCTAACAAAACATGAATGGGCACGCAATGATTATAGAGAATTAAAAGAGAAACTTGCAGCTACATATCCTTTTGATCGAGTTTCATATACAAGTGCAAAAGCACCGTTTATCCAAAAAATAATAAAGGAAGCTAAAAAAATTTAAGGGGTCTTGAAATTCTTATTTTATTTTAATCTTTCTCTCATGTTCCTTTCTTTTTTATTTGATATTCTGCTTGTTACAGAAGCTTTTTAGAAAGGAGCTTAAGTGAAATGGAAAAGCTACTAAGAAATAAATCTTTTCATTCATTAGTAAAAATTATAGGCTTAATTATTATTTTTTGTAGTGTAGCATTGTTACTTATTTATGTAATTTACGGCAACGTACTAAATGTAAAAGGGTTAAATAAGAAATTAGGTTCTTTCGGTGAGTATGGAGCCATTTTAGCTGCATCGTTATGGTTTTTACATCATGTATGGTTATTTTTTAAAAAGAAAAATATAATTGGGGTTAAGTTGATAAAAGATTTATATTTGTTCATTAAAAAATTTCACGTATTAATTGGATATGCTGTATTAGCTGTATCAATTACTCACGGTGTTTATTTTTTATTAAAAGGAAGTCGGCATATATTCATATTCTATAGTGGTATATTCTCTCTTTTCATTTTAATCATACTAGGGATTGTTGGATTTTCCTTACAGAAGCATAATAAAAAAACAAACTTGAAATTGTATAGAAAAGCACATCAAATCATTGCGATTATATTTGGAATAGGATTACTCATTCATTTAACTGTATAGGAGGAATTACTGTTGCAACACATATTAATTATTGAAGATGAAGAAAGTTTAGCTGATTTTTTAGAGTTAGAACTAAAGTATGAAGGATATAAAGTCGATATACAGTTTGATGGAAGGAAGGGTTTAGAAACTGCACTTGAAACAAATTATGACCTTATTTTACTGGATTTAATGCTACCAGGATTAAATGGACTAGAAGTGTGTCGTAGATTAAGGGCAACTAAAAATACACCGATCATTATGCTGACTGCACGTGATAGTATTATGGATCGCGTGACAGGTTTAGACAGCGGAGCCGATGATTATCTTCCAAAACCATTTGCAATTGAAGAGCTGTTAGCACGTATGAGAGTTATATTTAGACGAGAAGAACATATAGAAAACAAACATGTTTCATCTCTTACGTTCAAAGATTTACAGCTCCAGATTGAATCTCGAACTGTTACAAAAGGAAATGAAGAAATCGAACTTACAAATAAAGAATTTGAACTCTTGCTTATGTTTATGAAAAATATTAATAGAGTACTTACCCGGGATGTTTTATTGGATCAAGTATGGGGATTTGACGCAATGGTTGAGACCAATATCGTTGATGTATATGTTCGTTATTTACGTAACAAGTTACATAGTGTGGATAAGGAGGAATATATCCAAACGGTCCGCGGTGCTGGATATATAATGAAATGATTAAAAATATTGTACATCGACTTAGAAATCTTCCTATAAAATGGAAATTAACACTTTGGTCCACTACACTAGTATTTATTTTATTCATTTTATATAGCGCTTTGCAGTTTATTGTAATTAATAAGTGGACTATAGATTATGAACAGAAACAAATAAATAGGCAAGGGACAGAAATAGCGGCATATTTCCAAGATAAAAATGATACCCTTTCGAGTAAAACGTTTGAAAACAGTAAAAATTTCTTAAACAATATGATTGATAAGCATCAAATGATTCGTATTATCGGCATGGATGGGAAACCAATTGTTACTGTTTCACGAGATTTTAATGAAGCGTGGATAAAGCCAAAACAAGTTACACAAGAGGAATCATTTATAAAAAGACATATAGAAGATCGCATATTAGTTAAGCGCATACCAATTCAAACAAAAGAGTTCACTGGCACTATTGAACTTACGAAAAACTTAGAGGCTTTTGATCATTTATTAAAAATTATTTTAGTGGTAATGGTTATTGCCGGGATATGTGGCTTAATCCTCAGTTTTTTAGGTGGTGTACTAATCACGAAAAAGCTATTATCAAGTGTTCAAAATATAACGGATACGATGGAGCGTATTAAGAAAAATGGGCTAAATGAACGGGTTCCAGTACGTGAAAATAATGATGAACTTGCAAAATTATCGTTTCTTTTTAACGAAATGATGGATGAAGTAGAAACTTCTTTTACACAACAGAAACAGTTTGTAGAAGATGCATCTCATGAACTGAGAACCCCATTAACAATTATTCAAGGCCATTTGTCGATGTTAAATCGGTGGGGTAAAAATGATCCAGCAGTTTTAGATAAATCGCTCCAATCTAGTTTAAAGGAAGTCGATCGTTTAAATAAGTTAGTTTTAGAGTTGCTAGAACTATCAAGAGCTGAATCAGAACAGATGCATCCAATAGCAACTGAGCCAGTCCATATAAATAGCATATTAAAACAAGTTACACAAAATTTTGCTATACTTCAAACTGAATTTCAATTTGATATGCAATTGGATGGAGATGCAGCATATGTCTTAATACCATCATCTTACTTAGAACAAATTCTTATTATCGTAATGGACAACGCAGTAAAATATACAAAAGAAGTTAATCAATATATTTGTATTGAATCTAGAGTACAATCAGAGAAAGTTAAAATTCGTATTATAGATCATGGATCAGGGATACCCGAAGCTGATTTACCTTTTGTCCTTAACCGTTTTTATAGAGTGGACAAAGCAAGGAGTCGAAAAAAGGGTGGAAACGGTTTAGGTTTATCTATTGCCAAACGACTTGTAGAGAGATACAACGGAGCTATTCAAATAGAGAGTATAGAAGGCGAAGGAACAATCGTTACGATTACACTGCCTACAATTTCACTTTAATAGATTGAAAAGAAGGGATGTTTTTACATTCCTTCTTTTTTTACAGTCAAATTATTTTGCTTATTTCGAACTTTCTAGTACATTAGAATCATTAAGGGGGAATAAAAATGAAA
The DNA here is from genome assembly GCF_054353775.1 of Bacillus sp. 5w2. Taxonomy (NCBI): domain Bacteria; kingdom Bacillati; phylum Bacillota; class Bacilli; order Caryophanales; family Bacillaceae; genus Bacillus; species Bacillus sp. 5w2. Next base: position 92,154 of record NZ_JBTIWT010000016.1, read on the forward strand.
GCTATCGTACAACAATATAAAGCAGGAGTTGAAGGAGTAGAATATAAAGTATTACCTGAGATAACACCTAACGCTGGAGAAGTTAAAGTGAAATTAAAATCAGCAGGTTTAAATCATCGAGATTTATTTATAATGAATAATAGAAAAGAAATGCAATTACCATTAATTCTAGGATCAGATGGTGCAGGTATTGTTACGGGGATTGGAGAAGATGTTTCAGGTGATTTATTACAAACCGAGGTTATTATAAATCCTAGCATTGGATGGGAAAATATTGCCGAAGTACCCGAGTTACCAGAGGTGCTAGGTGGACCGAGAGATGGGACGTTTGCTGAATATGTGATTGTACCAGCTGAAAATGTAGTAGCGAAACCGTCATATCTTACTTGGGAAGAGTCTGGCGTCTTATCTTTATCGGCACTAACTGCATACAGAGCGCTTTTTACAAAGGGTAGATTAAAGTGTGGAGAACATGTTTTAATTCCGGGGATAGGCGGCGGTGTAGCGACATTTGCCATGTTATTTGCGAAAGCGATTGGCGCAAAAGTAAGTGTTACTTCGAGGATAGAGAACAAAAGGAAGTTTGCCGAAACATATGGCGCAGATTTTTCTTTTAATAGTTCTGGAAATTGGGAAGAGAGTTTATGCGGAGAGAAAGTAGATTTAATAATCGATAGTATAGGTCCAGCAACATTCTTAAAATACTTTGATGTATTAAAACCAAATGGGAGAATTGTTAATTTTGGTGCAAGCTCAGGAGATAAAATTGAATTACCATTACGAGCATTATTTTATAATCAAATCGATATTATGGGGACATCTATGGGTAGCCGTGAGGAATTTCATGAAATGGTTAAGTTTATAGAGAAACATAAAATTAAACCAATTATTGATAAAGTATATTCATTAGAAGAAGCCCTTCAGGCGTTAAATCGTATGGAACAAGGCGAACAATTTGGTAATATCGCACTTCGTATGTAATAAAAATATGATTTCGCAACTAGTATATTTACATAACTATGTTATGTATTCTGTATATGAAAAGTATGTAATTCGTCTTGTTTTAAAGGTTTTTCAGCTTTATACATAATTAGCCATTATAATTAGCCCTAATATTGTCAAATCAGTACTAGTAAAATGAGAATTAGATGAGAAAAGTTTCAGCCCATTTTCATATTGATGTTGTATACTGTGTAAATCAAGAACGCATTTATGTAAGGAGAGAGTATTATGAATTACACAGTATTTCAATGGTTTAATAATTTTGCTGGATCGTCCAAACTATTAGATACGCTAATGATTGCTATTACAAATAGTGCTGTCTATGTAGCAATTTTGTTTATGTTTATTTTATGGTTTAATAATGGAAAGAAAGTCAATGCCATTAAAAAACAATACACAGTGTTATATACGACACTTTCAGTCATTATCGCATTACTAGTAAATGTTGTGATACATGCGGTATATTACCATCCACGTCCGTTTGTATCACATGATGTACATCAATTAGTGCCACATGCAGCAGACTCATCATTTGTTAGTGATCATTCTGTACTTGTATTTTCCATTGCATTTGTATTTTTACTTAGAGGAGAAAAACTTAAATATGTCGCTCTTATTTGGGCAGTATTAGTTGGTGTATCACGTATGTACGTAGGAGTTCATTATCCTCTAGATATACTTGGTGCAGCTTTCTTAACATTTATTACGAGCGGTTTAGTAGTGCAAAGTACACGTATGTTTGAACCGATAGCAAAATTTGTATTTAAAATGTACGCATTGGTAGCGAAACGAATTCCTTTTTTAGCGAAATATAATCATATAGCTTAATTTTTATAAATAACTATTTATAGGTTTGTTAAAAAGTTCCCCTTTGGAAATCCAGAGGGGAACTTTTTTATTGTGCACAAGAAGAGGGCATATGCATTAAATGAGTGGTGAAAGAAAAACTGAGTTAGCATCTATTAAATTTGTAAGTTTATTATAAGTTAATCATCCTATGACGGAATATTCTTAAATTTCACACACCGTAATATAAATACAAAAATAAAATAAAAACAGAAACAATAACTACTTTCAGAGCGATTTAAAGGAATTAAAAAGAAAAGTTCGAAACATATAGTATTGAAAGTAAAAACTACATAATTTGTAGCACACCTTTGCCGCAATTAATTGTGAAAGAAAGGAGAGCAACATGCATAAACTTCAAACGAATAAAGGCGCGCGGTATTTTATGGTTGCTTTTATTGTTTTGTTCCTTACTATGATTTTACGTATATTTTATATTCAAGCAGTAGGGGTCGTGCATAATGTGGATGTAAAGGATCTTGCAACTGAACAACATAATAAAAAAGGTGTATTGGAAGCGAATCGTGGCACGATTTATGATCAAACTGGAAAAGTGCTCGTCCAAGATTCCACAACATACCGTGTTGTTGTGAATTTGAATGGTAATGACAAAGTGAAAAATAAAGATGAAACCGCAGGGCAATTAGCTGACGCGCTTGAAATTGATAAAGAAGACGTATTAAAAAATTTCCATGAGGGGCGTACGCAAGTTGAAATCGGAAAAGTTGGTCGGAATTTATCTAGAGAAAAGAAAGAACAAATTAAAAAGTTAAAAATCCCGGGTGTATCTTTTATGACTGAGAAAGCAAGAGTGTATCCGAATGAAGATTTTGCATCTTATATTCTTGGTTTTGCTAGACCTGACAATAAAGGAAATACAGAAGGGAAATTTGGACTTGAAAAAAGTTTGGATAAATATTTGCGCTCGACAAATGGGAAAATAGAATATGTAGGCGCGCGAAGAGGTATCCCACTTACAAATGATATAGGAAAAATAGAACCCGCTAAAAATGGAAATAACGTATACCTTACGCTTGATAAACAAATTAATGGTTTTTTAGAAGAAGCAATGAACAAGGCACAAGAGCACTATGATCCTTCTATGTTAGTAGGAATCGTAGCGGATCCAAAGACAGGGAAAGTTTTAGCAATGTCTAGTAAACCTAGTTTTAATCCTAATAAAGGTGATATCGAATACTTTTTAAATGATCCAATCGCAAATGCATACGAACCCGGTTCAACAATGAAAATATTTACGTTAGCTGCTGCAATTAATGAAGGGGTATATAACGGGAAAGAATATTTCCAATCCGGAAAATATTCAGTTGGTTCATCTGATATTAAAGATCATAACGGTGGGTTTGGATGGGGATCTATTACATTTGATGAAGGTTTTGAAAGGTCATCAAACGTAGCTTTTTCTATTTTAGAAGATCAGTTATTGAAACCGGATAAATTTAAGCAATACATGAAAAAATTTGGATTCAACCAAAAAACCGGAATAGATTTACCTGGTGAAAGTAAAAATACTTTATTATTAAATACACAAATTCAACAAGTGACATCTTCTTTCGGACAAGGTTCTACAGTAACTCCTATTCAATTAATCCAAGCAGCTACTGCTATAGCAAATGACGGGAAAATGATGCAACCATATATCGTTGACAAAGTTGTAAATCCAACAAACAAACAAGTTATTATGGAAAATCAACCGAAAGAAATTGGGAATCCAATAAAAAAAGAGACAGCGGACAAGGTAAGGAACTTAATGGAGCGTGTTATTACGTCCTCAAAAGGTACTGGTACAATGTATAAAGTGGATGGTTATCCAATAGGAGGTAAGACAGGAACAGCTCAAATTCCGAATCCTGAAAATGGACGATATATGGAAGGAAAAGAAAATTATATTTTTTCATTTTTAGGAATGGCTCCAATTGATGATCCAGAGTTAATTGTATACTTAGCTATTAAGCAACCAAAGTTAAAAGGAGACGAATATGGAGCTCAGCCGCTTGCTGAAATATTTAAACCAGTTATGAAAAATAGCCTTGAATATTTAAAGGTGAAACCATATACAGAAATACAAATGGCAGATGCAACGAAACGATCCCAATTAAAAGTACAAAATTATGTCAACCAATCAATGGATACGGTAGAGAATCGTGTAAAAAAGGAGAAACTACAACCGATAATTTTAGGAGAAGGAAAAATAATGAAACAATATCCGCAGTCTGGCGAAGTAATGAGTGAAGGCGATCGTATATTTCTACTAGGGAATAACGCAAAAATGCCAAATTTACAAGGTTGGTCCATGCGTGATGTTATGTATTTCTCTAAACTATTAAAATTAGATTTAAAAACTACAGGTACGGGCTATGTAACGAGTCAAAGCATTGAAAAGGGACATGATATACAAGAAGGCGATATATTAGAACTAGAATTAGAACCACCGTTACAACCGTTAGCAGAGGCGAATACAAATTAATTTGGGCAATGTGAAGGGTCTATATACAATAGGCTCTTTTTTAATAGATGCAAGTAATTTCACGCACCGTAATTTTTAAAAAAAAACAATAAATAAGAGAATAAACAATGAAACTCCATTAAATATCTGATTATTTTTTATTTACAGTTAAAAATAATTGTGATAATATGGAAAAATCAAATGCAGTGAAGAGAAGAGTAAATAAAATGAATTTTTCACAGAGAGCTCCATTTAGCTGAAAAGGAGCAAAAATTCTTTATTGAATCAAGCCTCTGAGCAGCGCATCGGAATCTATTATTAGAGGGTGGTGTGACGGGAGCTCCCGTTATAGAGCTATGGTATAAGCATGAATCAAAATGCAGTACCAGATAAGGTTAATATGGTGACATATTAACAAACTAGGGTGGCACCGCGATGATAAATCTCGTCCCTAAGACTAAAAGTCTTGGGGGTGGGATTTTTTTATTGTTTTAAAACAATTTGGAAAGCGGGGGCCTAAAATGAAAAACTTACTTAAAGATTGGAAATATCCTTTATTACTACTGTCTGGCGTTGGTATTGCGAATTTAGGGGCGTGGATTTACTTAATAGCACTGAATGTACTTGTCTATCATATGGGTGGCTCAGCCTTAGCTGTTGCTACTTTATATGTAATTCAACCATTAGCCGCTGTATTAACAAATGCTTGGTCAGGAAGTATGATTGATCGTTTAAATAAACGGAAGTTAATGGTTCACCTCGATATATATCGTGCGGTATTTATCGTTATTTTACCTTTACTTCCATCACTTTGGATGGTTTATGTATTCGTATTCTTTATTAGCATGGCCAATGCAATTTATGAGCCAACTGCTATGACATATATGACTAAATTAATTCCAGTTGAGAAAAGACAACGTTTCAACTCATTACGAAGTTTAATAGGATCTGGTGCATTTTTAATTGGTCCAGCGATAGCGGGAGTATTGTTAATAGCAAGTACACCGGAGTTTGCTATATATATAAATGCTATAGCATTTCTCTTATCAGGAGTAATTACATTTCTGCTACCTAATCTTGATGAAAAATCTGATATTCATACATCAAATGCCACACTATCTTTAGCTGTACTAAAAAAAGATTGGAACATCGTTTTAAATTTCAGTAAAACATCTTTGTATATCGTTTTTGTGTACTTCTTATTTCAAGGGATGATGGCATTGGCTGCCGCAAATGATTCACTTGAATTATCATTTGCGAAAAAAGTTTTATTGCTAACAGATAGTGAGTATGGCTTTTTAGTTAGTACCGGTGGAGCTGGAATCATTTTAGGAGCTATAACAAATACAATTTTATCTAAAAAATTAGCGCCTTCATTTTTAATTGGAATAGGATCATTATTCATTGCAATCGGTTATTTAATTTATGCTTTTTCAAATGAGTTTTTAATAGCTGCTATCGGATTTCTTATTTTATCTTTCTCTATGGCATATGCAAATACAGGATTTTATACCTTTTATCAAAATAATGTACCTGTCCATATCATGGGACGGATTGGGAGTATATATGGGCTTGTTATTGCGGTCATAACCATTTTGATTACGATTTTATTCGGAGTTGCAACTCAATTTATTTCTATACAACTTGTAGTTATTGTAGGGTCATTAATAATGTTATTTATTACTATCATATTGTGTGTGTTTACTTTATTCCCATCACAATCTAAGTTGTATTCTACTGAATCAATAAATTCGAAATGAACTTTGTGTTCTCATTAACAATTTATCGTATTCAATAAGAGGATTCTTTCCCCTTTATATGGAAAAATTAATAATGGGAAAGAACAATACCGAAAGACAAGGGTGGTTGTCGTGATAAAAACAAAAGATGAAATTGATAAAATTGTAAAAGAAATACAAAAGAAAATAGATTTCTCTGGAGTAGTTTTAGTAAAAAAAGAAAAAGACTTAGTCTATGAAAAAGCATTGGGTTACGCAAACCAAAGTGAATATATAAACAATACGATAAAAACAAGATTCGGCATTGCCTCAGGATGTAAAATTTTCACTGCAATTGGCATCTGTCAACTTGTTGAAAAAGGTGTTATTTCTTTTCATACAAAATTAAAAGATTGTCTAGAGATAAAATTTCCAAACTTCGATGAAGATATTACAATACATCAACTACTAACGCATAGTGCTGGTATACCAGATTATTTTGATGAAAGTATTATGGATAACTTCGAAGATCTTTGGAAACAAACACCTATGTATCTATTAAAGAGCTTAAAAGACTTTTTACCATTATTCCAAAACAGTAATATGATGTTTGCACCAGGAAGTAAGTTTCACTACAATAATGCAGGGTTTATCATACTTGGATTAATTATAGAAGAACAAACAGGGCTTTGTTTTACGGAATATATAGAAAAGAATATATTTATTCCACTAGGCATGAATGATTCCGGCTATTTCTCTTTAGATAGATTACCAAGATACACAGCTCTCGGATATATAAAAGATGTAAATAGCCAAAAATGGAGAACAAATGCATACTCTATTCCGATAAAAGGTGGTTCTGATGGTGGTGCTTTTATTACTGCGCCAGATATGCTGAAGTTCTGGAAAGCGTTATTTAACTATGAAATCATAAGCCAAGAATATACAAAAATACTTTTAACTCCTCATATTCAAGTAAATAATAATCAGTCTTACGGCTATGGAATATGGATTGAAACAAGAGAAAATAAGATATTCAAATATCATGTCATGGGATATGATCCAGGCGTCAGTTTTCGCTCGGCCGTATATCCAGACTTAGGAATTACATTAGTTATTCCATCAAATAAAGGAGCAGGACCCGAAAAATTAATGATAGAAATAGAAGGAGCTTTTTAATTATATGAATATAGAAATTAGAGCGTATAGAAAAGAGGATGAAACAGGTTGGGTACGTTGCCGTGTGTTATCTTTTCTAGATACAGCATATTATGATAACGTACTTAGAGAGAAAGAAAAATATGAAAATCCTACTATTGAATTAGTAGCTGTATATGAAAATCAAATTGTGGGTTTAATAGATATTGAATATGAATTAGAAGAGCGTACTGTTTGTTCAAGAGGAACTGGTCTTGGCGGTATGATTTGGCATATTGCAGTTCATCCAGATTTCCGTAGAATGAAAATTGGTAATCAACTATTAAATGAGGCAGAAAAGTTAGCGAAAGAACTTAACCTAAATCGATTAGAAGCATGGACTAGGGACAACCTATGGGTTCATGGATGGTATAAAAAGAACGGATTTGTAAACGTAGATTCATATTTACACGTATATTCCGATCATACAGACCAGATAAAGGGTGTAATGAAAAGTAATATAGATCAGTTATATCCAGTTCACGCATTTGCTCATTATACAGGTGAAAATAAAGAAGAGATAAGAAAACAATTTAAGCGGGTTCATGATTGTTTTTGTTTTGAAAAGTATTTTAACTAACAATTCATACGGGTTAAAGGATATATTTATTTTGAATAAAGATGATAAAAGACGTACGAGTCAAAAGTACGTCTTTTTATTTTTAAAAATAATGCTACAAACTGATGGAGAATCACATTCCATATTTTTCAATTTGAAGTAGCTATCGCATTTCAAGTATGGAATAAAAAGAGGTGAATATAATTTTTAAAGGTAAACAAGTATATAGGAGGACACTAAATGGATATTTTACTTGTTATGCTTATTATCGTATTAATGCAAAGTAAGGAACGTAAAGTGAAAGTTAATCGCATTTGGCTCGTTCCGGCTTTGTTGTGCTTTGTAACAATCCAGTCCATTATTCATATGGGACAACTAACTATATTACAATTACTACTATTTGTTGCAATGTTCGGGATTGGATTGGTTCTTGGAGTTATTAGAGGAAAAGCATTAACATTTCGAATAGATAATGAAACGGGTCATGTATTACGAAAAGGAAATTGGTTAAGCACGATGATTCTTCTTGTTATTTTAGGTGCGAAAATTTTAATTAAGCAAAGTATGTTTTCTGGCAGTACTCATTACACACTAATGCTTGTAACGAATGCCTTTTTATGTATCACATTAGGTACAGTAATAAGTAGACGATATTACATTTGGAAAAAATATAATGAACTAACACAAAAAGTGTAAATACATTCATCCCTTGTTTATCAATGCTGTGAACGGTAATACTAAATAACATTGAACTTTTATAATAAGGGATGATAATATGATATTCATTTACACAGATTTCGGCGGAACACATTCAACTTCACTCGCTGCAGCTTATCATTTAAATAAATTACCAACGGATCGTAAGTTAACGAAAGAAGAAATATTAAATGTAGATTACTTTAATAAATTGAAAACAGAAGATATGGGGAAAATTATTTTTCATGGAATAGATGAAAATGGTAACCCAGTTTATACGATTGGATGCGGCGCATCAAAAGTCGTTGTACCTGCGATGAAGCATTTAGGAGAGATTCTGCAAAAACATTATCAAAGCCATGAAAAGATTATTTTTTCTAATACATCACCAACAGTGCCTTTACCAATGACTTTTGGTGGACTGTTTTCTAGAAGATTTCATATTGACTTTATCGGTGTACCGTTACTTATTTGGGGAGCAAAACTTTGCTGCGATAACGTACAAAGACTTGTTAGTTATACGAAAGAAGCCGGGCGATTGACGAATGATTATGTTGTGATTTTAGATAATGAAACCTTTAAATAATGTATGATAAAAAGAAAATCGAGCAAATTCCTTGATTTTCTTTTTAATTTGTGAAAAAGACAAGAAATATTCACATTTATAATCTATCTACTATAGCCAAATCAATAAAGTCCTGTTACTATTACAGGGATATTCTCTTTTCATAACATAAATATATAGAAAAATTAGAAAAGAGGAATTGAATTAAGGGAGGAACAACATGAAGCGTGTTGCTTGGATTACTGATAGTACAACTGCGAGTTTTACAACAGAAGGAGATAACTTTGTTATCCCAATTGAAGTTATTATTGATGGTGTGTCGTACAAAGATTGTGAAGAAGGTGTGCGTGAGCGCGTTTATAATGCTTTGAACGAAGGTAAAACTGTCACTACATCACAGCCTAACATAGGGGAAATGGTAGAGTTATTTTCGAAGTGCAAAGAAGAATATGAAGAGGGATTTGCAGTTGCTATTAGCGGAAAAGTAAGTGGAACCTATCAAAACATGAAGTTAGCTGCAGAAATGGCAGGTTTCCCATTAACGGTATTAGATAGTGAAACAACAAGTTATCCAATGGATGAACTAATTAGAAAAGCGAAATCGTTATACAATGATGGTATGACTTTACAAGATATACACAAAACATTAGTAGATGAAAAAAGAAGACCTTTCCACGTATTCCCGAAAAGTTTAAAAGGCCTTTACGCAAGTGGACGTGTAAAGGGAGTTCAATTTTTACTTGGAAGTTTATTAAGTGTCAACTTAATATTAGAAGTAAAAGGTGGAGAGCTTTTACTTGAAAAGAAAGTTCGTAAAATCCAAAAATGTCGAGAATACATTAAAAATGAACTTGAAAAAGAATTACCAAAAGTACTTCACATGTTCCATGCTAACGATAAAGATGGAGCTGAAGAATGGATTGCAGATATTAAAAATTCATTCCCAGAAATGGATTTTAAACTATATCCATTACCAATTTCATTTGCGGTTCATGCAGGTGAAGGAACAATAGCAATTAGTTATTAGAAAGAAAACCCGTGAATGATTCACGGGTTTTTTTATTTGAAAATGGTGCACACCACACCGCCATCAAGTTGAAGTTTTATAGCACTCTAGAACGAAATTTGTATTAACTCGAAACAAAAATCTTATTTTATCGTTTTGGGGAGCAACCACAATTCCTCGACTTGATTTGAGATTAAAAATATAAACCTTTTCCTACCGGCTGAACAGTTTCTAGTACAATATCAACCATTTCTTCATTAAGTAGGGTCCTTATAATCCAAGCTGAGAGTTCTTGAGCAGCAAAACAACCCGCAGCAGTCGAGATATTCCCTTCGTTTACGAAACTTTGTTCAATAACGTCTACATCAAATTCTTTAAGCTGTTCTACTGCGGATGGATATGTAGTTGCTTTTTTGCCAGTTAACAACTTTTTAGCTCCTAATAGTAGAGAACCAGAACACATAGATCCTATTAATTGTTTTTGAGGATCTACATGAATGCTATTAAGATATTCTTGATTTTGATATAGATCTTGTACACCCTTACCACTTGCGAATATTACGGCTTCAGCAGAAGGAATATCAGATAGGCTTCCTGTCATCGGAATACGCAAACCAGACATGGAAATATGAGTTTTTTCCGTTCCTAATAGTTGGACATTCCAATCAGAAATACCGCCTACTAAACGTACACGATTTAATAAATCCCATGGTAGAAAAACATCTATATCAGTAAAGTTATCGAAACAGACTATCGCAATTTTCATTTTCTAATCCTCCATTACTGTTGTTAACGTTGCCAATTAAATTTTCTAACAAAAAATTGCTTTAACAATTGATTCTAACTCCATATGTATGTCCCTTTACTTACAATATAAACTTCTCCTTTTTATGTTCTATATTAAGTTTTATATTCCTGTATATTCCATGTGTATGAAAGAGGTGTTAGCGATTTTTTAACTCCTCTAAACAGAAAAAGATATAAAATCTTTTTCTTGCTTTCTATCGATTTTTTGTACAAAAACAAGAGATGAATGTACTTTTGAGAGTAAAGATCTTTTAATTTTGCCAGGAGGGACTACTTGGAGTGAAGAAATTCATCAACCTATGTTGGAAAAAATTGGCCAAGCTTTAAAGCTTGGCACTATTGTCGCTGCAATTTGTGGTGCAACTGATGCCCTCGCGAATATGGGATACTTGGATAATAGAAAGCATACAAGTAATAACTTAGAATATACTAAAATGGTATGCCCTAACTATAAAGGAGAAAAGTTCTATGAGTTGGGATCTGCGGTATCTGATGCGAATTTAGTTACTGCATCAGGAATAGCTCCTCTGGAATTTGCAATGGAGGTACTGAAAAAAATAGATGTATTTACACCAGATGCATTACATTCATGGTATAACCTAAATAAGACTCATAAACCTGAATACTTCTTCCAGTTAATGAATTCAATAAATAAATAAATAAATAAATAAAAAGCTCAATTTCTCTATTTTGATTTGCAGAGAAGTTGGGCTTTTTAATTTGGAATTCCCTTATCGTTGTAAATCCGTATTTTCCTGAAGCTACCCCATGCCCATCAAGCTAACCAAGTAAATTACTAGATATGAAATGATCCTTGGTTCAAAACTAACAATTGATAGAAAAGTAGGCATACTAAAGAAGCCTATTAAAATCTGATTTTTTCGCTAGGCAGTTTGTCTATGCTTCACCGTCGTTTTATACACAATCCCTAGAATATCAAAGACGGTCATTTTCTTATACCGATGACATTTACGACCGTTCTTTTTGAGCAATAGATAAAGACGATGCAAAATTTTTAAAAGTTGTTCTGTGCCAATGGCTATCGCTTGAAACAGTAACGGAAAGTAATCTTTAATCATATAAATCGCTTTGTATTCACTTAGCTCCTGATTTGTTTTTTCAAGCAGAAACTGTCGCATTTGAAACATCGTAGAAGAACAGAGGAGAATGCCGATGAGTTGTCCATATAAATGGCACTCTAGGCGTTCTCTTTTAATATTTTTACATTCATCAATTTCAAAAAATAACTTCCACGTTTTAAACAAAATTTCAATCTGCCAACGAATTGAATACAGTGAGTGCACGTAGTTCGTTGGTACTCCTTCTAGAGACGTGTTCGTGATATATGCATTCATACTCATTAAACGTTTACTTTTATCCTTCATGACAATGCCTTTTTTCTTTTCACGTATCGCTTGGTTTTTCAGGCGTGCTTGCGTTTGATTATCGGTTAAACGATGGATAATGACACGTGCTGGAAGCTTCTGATTTTGTCCAATGTATGCCTCGGTAATTTCTATCGTTTCACCAGGGATTAGATCTGACATCATTTGTGTCATATCAAGCTGGATGTATTCTGTTTGCTTTTTTAACGTGCCGTTGTTGAAGTATTCTGGCTCAGGGTTCTTGATATAAATCCGCGTATTCAGCTTCAACCGCGAGATGTAGTAAGCTCCTTTATCATGAATAGTTTGTAAGTCTCCTAAATCGAAGTAACCAAGATCACGTAAACACAAATCGCCGGTCTCTACGGTTTCAAGGCAGATGGTACCGTATGTTTTATCATTATTCTTTCCTGGTCCAAGCTGCACGTTAAGAAATTGACCACTAAGTAAATCATATTCCAATTGGATTTTTACGCCTGCCGTATTACTACTTCCACCTGAACCTTGATAGTCAGTGGCGAAATGATCAGGCAGTTGAAACACTGTTGCATCCAAAATACGGATACGATTGAAAGTAGAGATCATGTGTGCAGAAAGTGAGTGATTTGAACAGAGTTTTTGTTTGAGAAGAGAAGTAAAGACTTCTCGAAGAAATGCGACAGCTGCTGGATTAAAGCGTTGATTCAGTCCTTCTGAGCTCATAAGTACCCCAGTGGAAACTTCTAACTGACTACACAATTGTGTAAGTGATGTGCTAGCAATTTCTTGACTAAGCCATACGCAAAGGGCAATGAGTTCTTTTGCTTGATACTTACTAGATCGTTGTACAAAGCCAACTTGTTTGGCAATATCTTGTAGGACCACTGGAGATAAAAAGTATTGTAGCTCTTGAGCGAAAAGATTCAATCTATTTGAAATGATAGGATTCATCAAAACGCCATCCTTTCTTATAAACTGTTTACAATAAGCATAGCGTTTTTTCATTTTGAAGGTATGATTTTAACTTTGCTTGAAGGGAATTTGGAGGGACCACTTTAAACAACAGGAGTGATTTTTTCATGAAGAAAAATGGGTTTTTTTATGTTAAAATTTTTAAAAGAATATAATAATTTTTATTTTTCTAACCGTTTGTATTGAATTATAAAATTTTTGGGGGAATAATCTTATGGTTAAACTAAGTGAAATAGTGTCTAAACTGGACATTGAACTTGATATAAAATCATTTGGGAAGGATTCTGCTTTCAGTCAATTCATACCAATGGTCTATGAACCTTTAAAGTTTGACTGGAAATCAATTTTTGAAAAAGACTTTGTGGAATTATTTAATGGTCTAATGTTAAAAGGAGATGCAAATGTAAAGAAAATTTTTCTTGCCGTCTTCCCTACAGATGAAGTGTTGGAACGTTTTATAGAAGAAAGTAATAGCGGAGACTTACTTTTTATGCACCATCCCTTATTGATGGAATGTGGAGATCCAAAAGGAGTATGGGGCAAAGGTTTTGTTCCTATAAAAGAAAAATACATTAAACAAATAAAAGAAAAGAAATTATCATTCTATACATGCCATGTACCGATGGATTATCATGCCAATTTAGGTACAAGTGTAGCTATTGCTAAACAATTAAATGCAGAAATTATTGATGGGTTTTTAACAAGTTCTATAAATAATGAAGACCTAGTTCTAATTTGTAACATTGAAGAAAAGAGTACAAGTGAGCTAACTTCTCACTTAAAAGAAATATTCGATATTCCATATGTTGATTTTGAAGGTAAGAACATAAATAACGTAAAGAAAATTGCTATCGTTGCAGGTTGTGGCGACAAAGTAAGTTGGATGGAGGAAGCTGAAAAAAGAGGAGTTCAAGCCTATATCACTGGCGAAATCCATTGCCATATTGATAACGAATATGGTAAACAAAGATACAAACAAATGATGGATTATGTTACTAATACTTCGATGTCTTTAATCGGCGTTTCCGATTCTGCATCAGAATATCTGGTCCATAAAACATTGATGAAGGAATGGTTTGAGAATAACTTTGATATTGAAACAGTTTTAATTCCACAGGAAAAATGGTGGTTATAAAATTATTAAGTAATATTTAAAAGAGCTTGGGAATTCAAGCTCTTTTTTGCGAATTTAGCTGAGAATTATATCGTGAAAACTAGATGTTTTAGTCTGTGCTTATTGCTGAAGTTTTAAGTCTAGCACCCCAAAAATGCAAAAAACAAGCAGAATTTTCATAAATAATTGTAAAAAAGTAAAATTCTCGTTATGGGGGTGTCTTAAAATCTTAGCTTGATGGGCATGTGACGCTACCCCTATGTAACCTTCTACAGTAATCCTACTCCAATAGTTCAATAAAGTAATGCTATAATGTCCGTTTATAAGTACATTTCATTAAGTATAAAGTAATAAATCCATTGAGGTTTAATAATTTTGATACTGATAATATGACATGCATAAAATCAAAATTTGCATGTTATATTATTAGGCACACCAATATAAATAATACCATTTTTTCATTCCGTAAATAATGTTGATAAAAAAGGTGAAAGGATTTTTAAAGATAAAAATAGAAATCTATATAAAAAAATATTTAAATGGTAGGGATATTATGAAAATTGGTAAGTTTGGAGAAGTAAATAACATAAGTATTGATACTGTTAGACATTATATGGATCTCAGTCTCATTATTCCTGAAAAAAAGGGAGGGCACTATTTATTTGATGAATATTGTCAAGCAGATTTAGAACTAATATTACATTACAAAGATCTAGGATTTAGCTTGAATGAAATTAAAGAACTATTTTTTTATAAAAATTTAGCGAAATCTATGAATTACGAAAAAGATACTTTTTACCAATCTTTATTTAAACTGAAATATGACAAGATGGAACAGGAAATAGAACTTTTGGAGAAGAAACGAGATAAATTAAAGGGAGTGTTACATGATTTATTATTAACAAATGAAACTTCTAATTCAATTATAGGGATAGATTTAAGTGTACTACATTTACTTACATGTTCTAAATGTAGTAAAAAATTAATTCTTCAAGATGGAATTATTAATAGTAATCAAATTATTGAAGGAAAGTTAATTTGTAATTGTGGTGAAGAATACATTATTACTTCAGGAATTATAACTGCTGGTAAGTTATTTAAAGCAAATGAGCGGACGTCACTTGATGATACTATTTCGGATTATATTCATGAAACTGATAATGCATATTTGGAAAATATGCATAGAGAAGGGGCATGGGCGAAAAAGAAACTAATACATTTAGATTTAAATAACAAATTAATACTGGATATAGGATCAGGACTTGGGTTCTTTTTGAGGAACATTTATGAAGAACTACCCGAAGATTGCCTATACATCGCAGTGGATCGAGATTTCAATAAACTTTTATTTTTAAAAGATGTATTAGCGAGAAGAAATCCGAGAAGAAACATTCTCTTTATCTGTGCGGATTTTTTGAACATCCCTATTCAAAATCGGTCTGTTGATATCGTAATTGATCACTCTGGTACGAGCAATTATAGTTTTGAGCATGATGATTTTTTACTTCACGAATTAAATCCACTTTTTAAACCTGATTGTTATTTATTAAGTTTATTTATTTTATTTAAAAATTTCAGCTCAAATAGCCAAATTACAAATAACTTTCGAGCAAATTTTACACTTTCAAAAGTAACGAAAGAAATCCAAAATCTACAGTTCCAATCGATTGATGAAAGTACTTCAAATTATTTGAAACGAGGCGGAAAGTACGAGGATTTCTTTGTTCAAGGAGAAGAAATTTATACATATTCATTTTTCGGAAAAAGATGGGGTTAACCCCATCTTTTATTTATTTCCTCATAAAACTTTTCAAATAGTACGTATTGATATTGGGTTAACCCAAGAACTTACACTTAATGTAATACAAAGAAAAGTGGGGGAAATGTTATGGGAAGTTTACGATTACTTATAGAAAATAAAAAAAGAAACCTGGAACTAAGAAATATTTGTTTATATTCAATCGCAAAAACAGTATCAATATTCGGTACCTCTATGTATAGTTTCGCATTAAGTCTATATGTTTTACAAATAACTGGATCAGCGTTAAATTTCGCGATAACACTCATATTAGGAACAATTCCAATGATTGTTATGAATCCATTTGCCGGTGTAATTGCTGATAAGGTTAATAAAAAGAAACTCGTCGTTTGTATGGATGTACTAAGTGGCTGCTTATTAATAGCTGTTTATATATTAAGTAGCCATTATGGATTAAACTTATTCATTATTTATACTACTACCTTTCTTATGACGGTATTTACAACCTTTTTTGGAATAGGATTAGAAGCTGCAAAACCCAATATCGTCTCTAAAGAAAGGCTTATGAGTATTAATTCTATAAGTAAAATTATCGATTCTGTATCTTTAATTCTTGGCCCTATGTTAGGTGGCATCGTTTTTTCAGTATTTGATATTAAAACTTTTATAATTATAAACGGTATTTCATTTCTTCTTTCAGGGATAGTATTACTATTTATTCAATTTAAATTGTTCGAGTACAACATAAATGAGGAAATTTCAAAAAGAGGAGTAAATTTTATTAAAGATATAAAAGAGGGGTTTTCTTACTTACTTAAAAAGGATAGCTTAAAGAATACGTTTCATATTTTAATTTCGTTTAATTTCTTCTTAGGCTTCGCTGTAACTGTTCCATTTCCATACATTATTAACACAGTACTCAATCTTAGTTCTAAGCAATTTGGTATCATTCAAGGGACTTTTCCAGTAGGGATGATAATTGGTGCAATTGTAGTAAAAAAGATAACTGATCGTCTTTCTTACTCTTATCTTTTGAAAAAGCTAAGTTCTATGTTGGCAGTTATTATGATTATTTCAGGGATTCCAGTTTTATTCAAAAGCTTTGAAGTGAATGATTTTGTATTCGTGATTACGTATTGTGTTGTTATGATTTTTTTAGGGCTTATTATAGCGTTAATTGATATTCCTTTAATTTATTTCATGCAAAAAGAGATTCCTGATGAATATAGGGGCAGAGTGCTTAGTATTGGATTAAGCTTAGGTAAAATGATGCAACCAATAGCACTTGCAATATCAGGTCTATTATTAAATTATATCCCATCCTACATCATTCCAATTGTAGGTGGATTCTTATATTTAATAGTAATTAAAGTTTCATCAAATCGTTTCACGTTAGAAGTTCATTCGAAAGATTATAGTGCTTCGTAGAATCTTAGGTTATTTATAGAATGGATATTTCTACATCTTTCAAGCTGAGAAAAGCAAATAATATAAAACGAAAAAATGGACTGATTTCCTATGGACAATGTTGAAGAGATTACGTATTCGTTTTAGGGGGCTAAATACAATAAGGAAATTTAACTTTATGGATTGCCCTTCCCCTTACAGGAAGCATTATATTTAAAATAATTAGTAACAGGAGGTGAGTGGTATGCTTTCAATTGGGGAGTTCTCAAAAATATCGCATCTTACAATGAAGACGCTGCGCTACTATGATGAAATTGGGCTTTTAAAACCTGATTTCATAGATGTTAAGAATGGCTATCGCTACTATAATATTTCCCAATTAGAAACAGCTTTATTGATTACACGATTAAAAACTTATTTATTTTCGTTGGAAGAAATTAAGGATATTTTAGCAAATTGGGAGAATACTGAGTTGCTTAATTCTAAAATGAAAACCAAACAAGAAATACTAACACAACAAATTACATTTTATTCTTCTTTATTAAAAAAATTAAAGTTTGATATTCAACAATTAGATGAAGAGGAAAGTATCATGGATTACTTAAATCATATTGAGATTAATCTTGTAAATCACTTAACCTATCATATAGTATCTCAGCGAAAACGAATAAATATCGCTGATTTTCTAACACACTTTAATGGGTTGTTTAGTAAAATTTTATTTGAAAATTTATCACCTATTGCAAAACCACTTGCTATATTCCATAGTTCAGAATATACATCTGAAAATTATGATGTAGAAATTTCGATTCCTCTTGCCGAGGCCACAAATAAAACAAAAGTGTTTCATCCCGGCCTTTGCGCAATGGCTATACTTAATGGATCTTACAATGAATTGCCTTCTATTCATACAAAGCTACATGTTTGGGTTAAAGAAAATAACTATAAACTGAATGGCGCTCCGTTTGAAGTTTATAAAACGAATCCTTATAGCACATCAGAGGAGAATAATCTCATAGAAGTATATTTTCCTATAAAATGAGTAAAGGAAGGGGCGTATAACAATGTATGGTATAAATCGGCCAACGATAAAAGAAAAGATCTTAATTGTAGTTGCTGAGATTATATACTTATTCATTGCATATTATTTACTTTTCATTATTTATTTCAAACCAGGTATTTCAATAGGGCTTTTTATAGCATTAATTATTACCGCTTTACGATTAACAGCTATGATGTTTATATGGTTGCCTAGAGGGATTGCATGGCAAGAAGCCATTATGAACAGTATTGCTTTTGGAATATATTATGTAGGTTTTCCAATCTTACTGATTACTAGTAATCAGGATCCAAACTTAACATTGCTTATTATAGGCTGGATATTGTTTTTAGGGGGAAGTATATTAAACACAGTTTCCGAGTTACTTAGAAAACCTTTTAAAGACAATCCTATAAATCAAGGTAAGCTATATACAGGCGGTTTATTTAAATATGCGATTCATATTAATTATCTTGGGGATTGCATTTGGGTGCTTGGTTTAGCATTAATCTCGAGCAATATTTTTAGTCTATTTATCCCGCTAGGCCTATTCTTAGTATTTGTTTTTGAATATATTCCAAAATCTGATGATTACTTACAAAACAAGTATGGGGAACAATTTACAGTGTATAAACAGAAAACAAAAAAACTAATACCGTTTATTTGGTAAATCAACTTCATAAATTATAAAAAAGCACAGGATCATCATCCTGCGCTTTTTTATCGTAATTCAGCTGTTTTTCTAATCACAATCTTATCAATATCATCTTCTTCATCACCGATAAATAAACCGCGTTCTTTTAAATAGGCCTCAAAATATAAATCTGCTTCTGCACGTTCATCATATGGTTTTATAGATAGAACGAAACCTAATTTGTTTTGTTCCTCTAAATGAGAAGTGGAGATGTAGGCCGGTACATTGTGGCGTAGAAAGAGTTCTTTAACTGGAATTATCATATCTTTCATTAATTTCGTTAACATACCCATTTCAAACTCGAAATTAAAGCGATCTATGCTACATAAATCAGCGAACACTACACCGATAAAACCTGTATTAAATACTTCTTGATATTCTGCTTCTTCGTTACTGTAAAAATTCTTTTCGATTAAATAATTTACAAAATAAGCAACACCGTCACTTTGTTCAAATGGTTTCGTTGAAAGAACAAAGCCGATTTTCTTTTGTTTATGTAAATACACACATGACATGTATGCTGATATGTTATGTTCTTTAAATAGAGAACTTGTTGCCCCAGAGAGACCATCTAGTACGTGATGAACAATTTGAAGTTTTTTACGAGCGAAATAATAGGATTTCTTTTGTAACTCCAATGTATCAATAAAGACAGAGCCGATAAAGCCTGTATTTGAAATAATAGGTGTTTGCTTTTTTCTTCCTCTGCGCTTTGCTTGAGCCATTGTAAAAAATCATCCCTTCATGTACAATTAAAATAAAAAGAACATTTGTTCGTATATTTATATTTTACTATTAAAACGCTCTAAAGTAAAGGGTTTTTGACGAAAAAACAACAAAAAAGACACCTATAAAAGGTGCCTTGAACGCGGTAGGGAAGAGGGTTCATCCCAACTATTTATATTATGATACAGAAACAATCTCTTCTGTATCTTCTACATCTAAATGACAGTCCATAGTACGAACATCTTGATCTTCATGACTTCCGAAATAAATAGTAATTTTCATATGTATCGCTCCTTTATTCTAGGAATACCTAAAATAATTACTAGTAATGTTAATATTTATTATATACCACTTTTTTCATTCCGACAACGTTATATCATTTTTAATTCTTTTAGGGCGCAAAGAGTGATGTATAGAGCTATTTTTATAGAAATAGGTACATTTCTTATATGTTATATTTAATATTGAAGGAATCGAATACGGATTTTTATGAAAGGAGCAAAATGAATGAGTTATAAACAGTTACTAATAGATAATTTTACATATAAAACCTCATATATTGCGCGGCAGGTACATGGAATGGATGTAAAAGAAACGAAGGATTACATTGCTGTCAATTGTGGTTTACCTGCAGATACATTTAATATCATTACTTTACTAAACAATGATTTAACGGAAGGCATTGAGAAACTATATAAAGTGGTAAACAACTATAATCAAAAGAAACTTCCAATGAGTGTTTGGTTTTGGGATGATAGGCATGAGCAGACTATAAAAAGCGAATTAATAAAACTTGGCTTAAAAGAAGCAGAACAAAATATCGCGATGGTAGCAGACTTAAGAACAATTCATCCAACAATAAACATGCCAGAAGGTTTTACGATACAAAAATCATCTTCTTCAGAACAAATTAAAAAGTTTGGGGAAACATTAGCTAATCTATTTGGTAAATCAGAGGAAGGTACACATGTACAAACGTTCTACAATCAAACCGCTTCTTTCGATTTATGGAATAGTGAAAATATGAAACTGTACTTAGGTCTTTATAAAAATGAAGTCGTATCGGTTGGTTCATTAATATGTACAATAGATAGTATTGGTATTTATGATATAGCAACTAAAGAAGAAATGAGAGGAAAAGGATTTGGCTCTACTATGTTTAATTACTTGTTGCAAGAAGCAAAAGAATTGAAAGTTTCTCAATGCGTATTACAAGCTTCACCTGACGGGATTAATATTTATAAAAAGACTGGTTTTCAATCTGTAGGACAAATGACTGTTTTTGAAAATCGACATTTAATTGAATAAATCATCCAAATTAAACTACTTTCATGTAGGAGTTAATACATCATTATGAAAAAGATATATATCGTTACAATCATTTGCACCTTTATAGTAATAGGTACTTTTGTTTTTCATAAAGTAAATGAACTTAAGTACACGAAAGCTATTAATCAATCCAATCATATAAAAAACATTGCACATAGAGGCGCTTCTGCGTATGCGCCGGAACATACATTACCAGCTTATACATTAGGACAACAATTAAAAGGAGATTATATAGAGATTGATCTTCAAATGACAAAAGACGGACATCTAGTAGCTATGCATGATGAAACAGTAAATCGCACTACAAATGGCACGGGGCTAGTTAAGGAACATACATTAGAAGAAATAAAGCAACTAAATGCAGGTTCTTTTTTCAATGAAAAGCATCCAAATTTAGCAAAGAAAGAATTTGAAGATGCTAAAGTTCCAACACTAGAAGAAATTATTGAAACGTTCGGGCATAATGCTAATTATTACATTGAAACAAAATCGCCAGATGAATATCCCGGTATGGAAGAAAAGCTATTAGAAATGATAAAGCACTACGAAATAAGTGATAAAGTTATTATTCAATCATTTAGTAAAGAAAGTCTGCAAAAAATTCATAGTTTAGATGTTAATATACCTCTAGTACAATTATTATCTTACAAAAAGGCAGTCCAATTAACTGAATTAGAAATAAAAAAGTATAAAACGTACTGCATCGGTCTTGGTATGAACTACAAATATATTGATTCAGCTTATGTAACGAAAATAAAGAAACATGGTTTAGAAGTCCATCCATTTACTGTAGATAATGAAGCAGATATGAAAAAGCTACTTTTATGGGGCGTTGATGGGATGTTTACGAACTACCCGGATCGTTTACATTCGTTATTACAATCTTAAACTATAATGGTGTAATTTATCACTGAACCAATAAAACAAGTACCCATAAGAATACAAAGATAGTTCGTGATCCAAATGGTAACATCATTGAATACATAGAGCCGATATTGAAATGAAATCCGAAAAAGAATCCAATATTTTTATTGGATTCTTTTTATTTAACTCTAAGTGACTAACTTAAAGCAATACGACCTTTAATTTATAAATAAAATATTACATTGAGTATGATTTTTCATAGTAATCATCAGAAAGTAACGAAAATGTAATGAATTTTAACTACGCTTTTTATATTTTTTTGATACACTGGCTACGAGAGGAATACCGATTAATGTAGGTAAAAACCAAAACCATATAGGTGGCAGTAAATTAATCAAAGGGATATGAATACCGACGTTTACTAAAAGTGCGGTTACCGCACCTATATAAGAACCTAACATACCTCTAATATGGTGATGGAGCCAATTTTTCCAACGTTTTTTTCGTGCAAGGTAGCCATAAATCGCAAATGCATAAGAGAAAATTGCTACATAAAATAAATATGCGATTTTATCCCAGTTAATAATGGATAATATAATTGCAGTAACGGTGATGACAACATAGGATGCATGATATATTTCACCCCATTCCGTATGTTTTCCTTTTTTCTTTTGAGCAACCATCGCTATAATACCGGTGAGTAAACATATTGTTCCAAATAATATGTGGATGGTTAAAAGAACGTTGAAAATGCTCATAATAATTCCTCCTTTTTTATTTTTATAGTATTGCAGAATAGGAGAAAAGTTGAAACGTATTCTTTATTCGCCTTAATATATTGAAATAAAGGTACTCCTAGAACAAATATAAACGGACAAATTTTTTTTGAACTTAGCGAGACACGTATTACGTGAAAAGAAGGAGAGACTTCCATGTTTACATCTATTTCATATTTACAATCTGGGAATGAGAAGCAACAAAAAGTGTATGATGTTTTGAATAAACTAAACATTATGGAGGATTTAACTTTGTATAGCCCGGTTCTTTGCGGGACAATTCCTATTAGAATTGATACTCTTCAATCTGACTTAGATATTGTAATGGAAGTACATAACTTTGATGTTTTTGAACAGGAAATGAGATCTTTATACGGTTCTTATAAAGGATTCAAAATAAAAAAGAAAAAAATTAAAACTACTGAATCGATAAAGGTAAATTTTGAATTTGAGGGTTTTGAATTTGAATTATTTGCTCAGCCTAAACCAGTGCGTAACCAAAATGCATATAGACATATGATAGTAGAGCACATGCTATTAATGCAGCATCCCCATATAAGGAGAGAAATTATTCGCTTAAAAGAGAACGGTTTAAAAACAGAACCTGCTTTTGCTCAAGTATTAAATATTGACGGAGATCCTTATGACGAACTTATTTTATTGGGACAGGAAATGAGATTGTGGTAAATAGGATACACAAAAACTCCTCTATAAATAAAAGAGGAGTTTTTGTTATGCCATTAGCTTACGTATTAATTCACTCAACAATTTAATCCCGTTAGTCATTTGTTCTAGAGAAGCATATCCATATGATAAACGAATGTATTGATCTGATTCTTCTTCATAGATTCGTCCTGGGTTTAAAAGAATTCCTTTTGATAGTGCCTCTGAAAATAATTTCTTCATCGGAATGCTAGGTACAATCTTTAGCCATATAAAAAATCCACCACTAGGAATATCCCAAGATGCAATGTCTGTACAATACTTATTTAATGATCGTATCATGATTTGTCTTCGTTCTTTTAGTTGAATTCTTACGTTCGCTACATGATCCTCATAAAAACCTTTATGTATCCATTCAGCAGCAACTCTTTGAGATAAAGAGCTAGATCCATAGTCTGTTTGCATTTTTATATCTGACAATCTATCAATTACAGGTTCTGGTCCAATAATCCATTCAATTCTAAGTCCTGGGCTAAGTGTTTTAGAAAGACTACCAACATATAATACATGTCCATGTTTATCTATCGACTTTAAAGGAGCTGGAGGTGGTTCATCAATCCATAACTCTCGGTAAATATCATCTTCAATTATAGGTAACTGTTCCTTTTCACATATTTTTATTATTTCTTTTCTTCGTTTTTGAGACATTAATATCCCCGTCTATATTAAATGCGTGTTAATAACTCGTTAGATAAAATACCGTGATGATCCATAGATATACCAGATAGATTTATATTTGCTGATTGAAATACATGAAGTGAATATCTATGTAAAAGACCAATTGATATTAATTGTAGTGCTTGTAATGCACAAGAGACGATTAATATAGAACTGGCTGATGCATGTATTCCAAATGATTTTACGTATTTACTTATTGCTTCACGTAACGGTAAAAAACCTTGTTGTTCTTCGTATCCAAAATAATCTAATTCGTCACTTACACTTTTCATAATGGACTGCATAGTTTCTAGCGGAAAAGTTGTTAGTAATATTCATATAAAATTGTATAGTTTAATTATATTTTCACATATACATAATTAACATCATCTATTTTCCTTATGAAAGGGCGGGATTTCTTGGAAAAAGTATTATTTTTCGGAGACCCAGGTATTGATGACTCGTTCGCCATTATGTATGGTTTATTGCATCCCGAAATTGAAATTGTCGGTATTGTAACCGGATATGGAAATGTTGAACATATACATGCTGCGCATAATGCAGCGTATATTTTACAGTTAGCAAATAGACAAGACATTCCTGTAATTAGCGGGGCAACAAAACCACTTACAGAAGAAATTACAGCATATTATCCTGAAATTCATGGACCAGAAGGATTAGGTCCTATTCATGTGCCAGAAAGTGTATTGTCTATCCCGATATACAATTTTGGTAGTATTGCTTCGATTCTTGTAAAGTACGGAAAGGATTTAACAATTGTCGATGTAGGCAGATCTACTTCGTTAGCGATTGCTTTTAATTTATGGAATGATTTAATGCTGAATGTAAAAGGAATCTATTTCATGGGTGGTGTCTTTTTAGAAGTAGGTAACGTTACGCCATTAGCAGAGGCAAATGTGTATGGAGATCCTATAGCAAGTAAAATTATTTTTCAGCAAGCAAAGAATTTATTTATATTCCCTTTGAATGTAACAAATAAAGCTGCGTTAACTCCAAATGTATTTAACTATATCCAAGCTAATTCAAAGAATCCATTTCATACGATAATGAAACCGATGTATGATTACTATTTATCTGCATACCAAAAACTTAATCCATCTATCGAAGGGCCTTTGCTACATGATGTGGTTGCTATAAGTGGATTAGTTAACCCAAGTTTTTTTAAATTTGCGCATCGTACAGTGAATGTAGATACATTCGGAGATACGAAAGGACAAACATTTGCTGATTTTCGCCCTAGCTCTTTATCTGAAGGAGCCCGTATAGCTTTAGAGATAGATGAACAAAAATTCATTCAAGACTTTATAAAAATCATGTTATAAGTTGTTGTCGAAAAAGGAAGTTATTTCACTGTGTAGAATATAAAAACATATATTCTCTGTATAAAGGAGCTTACAATATTGAATGTCCAGTTAAAGGTTGTTACGAGAGAAAATTGGGAAGATGCATTAAAGTTACAAGTTAAAAAAGATCAAAGAAAATTTGTCCCGATTGTAGCAGTTTCACTTGCTAAAGTGTATATAAAACCAGATGGTGACAATGTGGAGTACATACCATTTGCGATTTACGACGGCAATCTAATAGTTGGTTTTATTATGCATGCTGTTGTAAGAGAGACAACTGATATGTATTGGATAAACGGTTTTATTATCGATCAAAAGCAGCAAGGTAATGGTTATGGAAAAGCGGCGTTGCAAGAAAGTATTTATTTAATAAAAAATACATGTAAGGCGTGTAAAGAAATTAGATTAACAGTACATAAAGATAATATCTCTGCAAAGAAACTATATGAACAGTACGGTTTTCAACCATTGGGATATGATTATGATGGAGAGCAAGTATATCGTTTATTCGTTTAAATATTATGAAGTAAAGGTGTGAAAGGAAAGATGCAATTTTCGGAAGTGAAAATCGAAGTGTTTATTCCTGAAGGATACATTGAGATATTACGGAATGAGCTAAATAGAATTGGAGCTTGCAAAACAGGGAAATATGACCATTGTCTTTCCTATAGTTCCGTGAAAGGATATTGGAGACCATTAGACGATGCATCACCTTTTAATGGAGAAATAGGTCAAATATGCGAAGGGCAAGAATGTAAAATTGAAATAAAATGTAAACGAGACCTTGTAAAGGCTGCACTTGAAGTGATTAACGAAATTCACCCGTATGAAACACCTATGATTTATATTATCCCTATATTAAATGACTTTTTTAATTAAATATAAAAAAATGACTAGGAGGAATAACAATTGAAAAATAAATTTCATCATATTGTACGAGCTGTTATGATTAAGGATAAAAAATTGTTAGTGGCTGAATATATTGGCCAGCATTATTTTTTACCTGGTGGTCATGTTGAAGTTGGCGAATCAGCTGAGAATGCATTAATAAGAGAAATACGAGAAGAACTCGGAGTAAACTGCAGTATAAAACAATTTTTAGGTGTCATAGAAAACCAATGGGAAGACCGAGAAGTCCTTCATCATGAAATCAATCACATTTTTGAAGTAGATTCTTTAGATTTACATATTGATTTCATACCAAAATCTAAAGAGTCTCACTTAGCGTTTCACTGGATAGATTATAATCAAGAAGCTTTAAATATGTATAAAATCATGCCAGTGCCTTCAGTTAAAGAGTTGCTAGAAAGAAAATTAAGTGATGAACTACTAAACTGTTGGATTAGTAATTTTTAAACCTTTCTATTAATTGTAAATACGTCCATCGAAAGATAATAAAGAAAATAGGCTAAAAAACAAGGTACATCACCTAGTGTAAGTTCATATTTTGTTGATGTACGTATTTAGTCTATAGTCTTGTTTCTACTTTGTTTACAAAGATATATGAAATTTAACATTTGGACGGAATTTATTTTTATAAATGGAGGGTTTCGTAATGAATCAGTTTCAACAAGAACTACAATCATTAAACCTAAATGATTATAACTCGGGTAATGTTGTGTATTGGGATCAACTACAACAAAATCAATATCCATATTACTACATTCAAGATGATGCACGTCGTTGCGGAGGATGCGGTGGTTGCGGAGGACGCTGTGGTGGATGTGGCGGCGGAAGATGCGGAGGTTGTGCAGGACGTTGCGGCGGATGTGTAGGCTGCGCTGGATGTTTCAGCTGCTTTAATTGCTGGAACTGGTGGGTTATTTAAGTATAGAAAATCAATAATATTTCATATGAAAGAAAGGTGTAAATACTCTTTTATACTTTTCTTTCATGCTGTAATTTTTTATTCGTGTTAAGGGGGATTTATTTGTATACATACGATAAATTGATTTCTTGGGTAGAAAATATAAAAGAAGAAAATCATAGTTCTGCAACAGCACTGTGCATTATAAAAGATAATAAAATCGTACTAGAGCATTATAGTGGCCATCATTCAAATACATCTACAAGTAAAAAAGTAACAGCACCTTCACAATTCAACGTTGCTTCTGCGAGAAAAAGTTATTTAGGTTTAATGGTAGCATATGCACTTTACGAGGGGAAAATAAACTCTATTGATGATGAAGCGATAAAGTATTTTAAAAACTTTGATCCTGTATTACTTGGTAAAACAACGATAAGACATTTAGTAACCCATTCGCACGGTTTAGGAGAAACGCATGACGGGACAGTTTTTCGTGAATTTGAACCTGGACAAGCTTGGGCGTATAGAGATATTAACGTAAGAATGATTACACGTCTTATTTATCAGCTCTATAACAAAAGTTTTTCTGAATTGTTAAAGGAGCGTGTATTTGACCTAGTTAACTTCCAAGAAACAGCTTGGAGAATTCAGCAAGATGAAAATTTAGTTAAAGTTATTGATAATCCAAATGAAGACGCGATTAGTGAAATTGGTATGGTAGATGATGGTACTGAAAAAAATCTATTTGTTTCTGCTAGAGAATTTGCTTATTGGGGTAACCTTCATTTAAATAAGGGAATGTTAAACGGTAAACAAATTGTACCAAAAGAAGTGATAGAAATTGCTACAAGCTTGCAGAGTCCGACGTATAAAAATAATGAGCTACCCCAAAACGGATTGTTTTGGTTCGTTCAAAATGAACCTGCACAACTAAGTGAACTTGGTGAACGAGTTCCAAAAGGAGCATATCAAATATTAGGAATTACAGGACCGACTCTTTTAGTAATACCTGAATATAATGTAGTTGTTGCGAAAATGTATAATAAAAGATATAACTACGGCGGTGATAATTATTTATATTATTTACGTGAATTTAGCAATTTAGTCGCTGATACATTTCGTAACAGTAATAGGGCATAATTACTCCTATAATGGAAAGGAGTGAAAGAAAATGAAAGATAAAATAAATAAAAACAAAAAGCAAAATATTAAAGATGTAAATACAGAACAAAATGCAATTTATAGCGATCCAAAAGATGCAGCTAATATGCAAACGGTACCGCAGCCGAAGGATTTTGATGAAATTGAATACTAATTTTTCGTTTATCCGACTATATAATGAATGAAAAATACATCTTAAGTCCCATCACATGAAAGAAATCTTTTGATATCATATATACATAAGCATTTGAAAATGTCTTATCTTAACAAAACAAAGCTTTCTTTAAGTAAATCTAATATAACCTGCAAAAAGACACTTCATAATGGAGTGTCTTTTTGTGTATATGAACTTAATTACCATTTTTCGTATAGTATCTTGTGTTTTACGATGGTTATACTAACTGTGAAAATCCATGTCAAGATAAAAGAAGGGGACAGTTAGTATGAAACAAACTTCTATAAATCCATTACTAATTGTTTTAGGTACAATTATTGTTCAAATTGGCCTTGGAACAATTTATACATGGAGTTTATTTAATCAACCCCTTGTAAGTAAGTTTGGATGGAACCTCAATGCCGTTGCGATAACTTTCTCCATAACAAGCTTTTCTTTATCATTTTCAACCTTATTCGCAGGTAAGCTACAGCAAAAATTAGGACTTCGTAAACTTATCGCTACTGCAGGTATTGTTTTGGGACTCGGTTTAATACTTAGTTCACAAGTTTCTTCCTTACCATTATTATATTTATTAGCTGGTGTGATTGTTGGTTATGCAGATGGAACTGCTTATATTACATCACTATCTAATTTAATTAAATGGTTTCCAAATCGGAAAGGACTTATTTCTGGTATATCTGTTTCTGCATATGGAATGGGCAGCTTAATCTTTAGATATATAAACGGAAGTCTTATCGATAGTCTTGGGGTATCACAAGCATTTTTATATTGGGGGATTATCGTGTTACTTTTAGTATTAACCGGATCGTTCTTCTTACGGGAAGCTGTTGTAAGTAACACCGTAACTGAGACATTACACAATGACTATACACCTCGTGAAATGATACGAACGAAACAAGTATATCTCTTGTTTTTCATGTTATTCACATCATGTATGGGGGGACTGTATTTAATCGGTATGGTAAAAGATATCGGAGTACAGCTCGTTGGACTTAGCGCAGCAACTGCCGCTAACGCCGTTGCAATGATTGCAATCTTTAATACAGTAGGTAGAATCATTCTTGGAACGTTATCAGATAAAATTGGCCGAATGAAAATTGTCTCTGCGACGTTTGTTATTATTGGATTGTCAGTCTTTACTTTAAGTTTTATCCCACTAAATTACGGCATTTATTTCGCTTGTGTAGCAAGTGTCGCCTTTTGCTTCGGCGGTAATATCACTATATTCCCAGCTATTGTCGGTGATTTCTTCGGCTTGAAAAATCATAGTACAAATTACGGAATTGTTTACCAAGGTTTCGGATTTGGTGCGCTTGCAGGATCATTCATCGGAGCACTACTTGGTGGATTTCAACCGACCTTTATTATAATCGGTGTTTTAAGCGTTATTTCCTTCATTATTTCGATATTAATTCGTCCACCAAAAGCAGAGAAGAAAAAGGAAATAAAACATTTACATCGGAAAATAGCTTAATTTTAAAAAGAGTCCTCATAAAGGACTCTTTTTATATTACAAAACATTTGATTTTCCCTTTTTAGTCATTGTATAGGAAGTAAAGAGTTACTATACAGCGTATAAAAGTCTTATTACAGATGAAATGTAGTAGGGCTTTTCTTTATTTTAGTGAAATGAAACAGTGCCCTATGATTATTAAGTTAGACAGGATATTACGATTATTAAATTGAATAGATACCATAAAAGGAGTGTGCTATTTAAAATGAAAATAGTAAAACAATGGGTCCAGGAAGATAGTGATTACATAAGAGAAAAAGTAATTGAATATAACCAAAAACATATTTCAGATGAAGATAAAAAGCCTTCAGAAAAAATTAGTTTTATAGTGAAAAATGAAAAGGAAGACATAGTAGGCGGAATAACTGCAATTACATTTTGGCACCACGTACATGTTGATTTCCTATGGGTTTCTGAAGAACATAGACACGAAGGCTACGGAAGCAGGTTAATAAAACTTATTGAAGAATTTGCAATTGAAACAGATTGTGGGCTAATCAATTTAGATACTTTTAGCTTTCAGGCACCTAATTTTTATAAAAAGCATGGATATAAAGTGATTGGAGTAAGTGAAGACCACCCTAAAGGGCACAATCGATACTATTTAGAAAAAAGGTTATAAAGTATATAGAATCTAAAAATGAATGAATTATAGCAAAAAAAGAGCGTACGTTAAATGACCACTTTCAAAATACGCTCTTTTTTATATAGTAATGAAGGATTATCGATTATTAACTTTGCTAAGAGCGGATAAATGAAATACTCAATTAACTTTTTTATATTTTAAAACGATTAAATGGTAGAATGTAACAAAGACAGAAAATTCCTGTTATTAGAGGTGGACTTAGATGAAAAAAGTAAATGTTACATATGCAATTTTATACGATAAAGCAAATGAAAAGATCTTAATGGTCAAAAACAAAGGGAAGAGTGGTTCTTATTACACGCTACCAGGTGGCGCGGTTAAATTGGGAGAAACGTTAGAAGAGGCAGTAATTCGGGAAGTGAAAGAAGAAACCGGGCTACATATAACTGTAAACGGTATTTGTTACATCAGCGAAGCTTTTTTCGAAGAGAGAGGTCATCATGCAATTTTCTTTAATTTTTTAGGTGAAATAATTGGCGGAGAGACAAATATATCAAGGCCAAAAGAAATTGAAGAGATTACTTGGATGGAATTACATAGAGCAGCACCATATTTACGTATACCAGAACATTTACTAAATAGATTACAAAGGAAAGAAACAGTACCTTACTTTTTTAATGGAACAATCGTTCATCAATCTTCATAAAATTATCATTTCATGTAAGGCGGGGAAAGAATGGAGTTTATCGTTAATCACAAACATTTCACTCAAGCACTTTCAGAAGTAAGTAAAGCTATATCTACTAAAGCTATTATCCCTATATTATCCGGCATAAAAATAACTGCGGATCAATCTGGAATTACTTTAATCGCAAGTAACTCAAATATTTTTATCGAAAAATTCCTTGCTGTTTCAATTGAAGACGAAAAAATTGTAACTATTTTAAAAGCAGGAACTATTGTCGTACCTGCAAAGTATTTCATTGAAATAATAAAGAAAATGCCAAGTGATATAGTAATAAAGAGTAAGAATGACCAAATAATTACGATACAGTCAGAAGAAATCACATTAAACTTAAATGGACTTCCAGCATACGAGTTTCCGAATGTACCACTTATAGACGATCATGCAAAAATACAAGTGGAAACAGAAAGCTTGATTGAGGTGTTTAAACAAACTGTCTTTGCAGTAGCTAAAAATGAATCAAGACCTGTTCTTACTGGCGTTCATTTAGAGTTAGATCATAATAAATTAATTTGTGTAGCAACTGATTCACATAGACTTGCTATACGTGAAACGATAATATCTACAGATGTGAAAGCAAGTTGTATCGTACCAAGTGCAACTATTAGTGAACTTTTAAAATTAATGAGCAGTACTTCCGAAGTCGTATACATCTATCTTTCAGAAAGTCACATTATTTTTACATTCGGCACAACTACATTATATTCAAGACTAATTGAAGGGAAATATCCTAGTATATCTAGTTTAATTCCAAATGATTTTCAGACAGTCATTAACATAGATAGAAAAAAGATTTTACAAGGTGTAGATCGATCAAACTTATTAGCAAGTGAATGGGCAAATAACAATGTAAACTTAGAAATCATAAACGAATCAACAATTAAAATTTCTTCTAACGCTTCTCAGATTGGAAAAATATCCGAGACACAACAGATAGATACGATTCAAGGTGAAAAACAATTAAACATAACTTTTGATGGACGATTTATGATGGATGCTTTAAAGGCGATAAAAGAAGAAACGGTTACTTTAAGTTTCAGCGGTTCTATGAGACCGATATTAATTGAAGCAGGGAAACAATCTGCAGCAGTACATCTTATATCTCCAGTAAGAGCTTATTAATAACAAAGGAAGGAATTACATGATGTACAAGCATACTTTATGTTTTATAAAAAGAAATGAAGAGATACTTATGTTAAATAGAGAATATGACCCTGTAAAAGGATTGTGGAATGGGGTAGGAGGAAAGATAGAAAAGGGAGAAACACCTTTAGAAAATGCAATTCGTGAAATAAAAGAAGAGACTAATATAGAAGTTACGCATGACAATATTCAGTTTAAAGGTATTATTAAATGGGAGGATTCTTCATATTCTGGCGGTATGTATGTTTATCTAGTAGAGCTACATAATGAATTTGCATATCTAACTCCCAAAAAAGTCTCAGAAGGAATTCTAGATTGGAAAGAGATTTCTTGGATTCTAAGTGATTATAATTACGGCGTAGGAGAGATGATACCAAATTTTTTATCTGAAGTACTCCTCAATGAATTAATATTAGAACACAACTTTGTTTTATCTAATCATAAATTAATAGATTATAGGAATGAAGAATTGGCTAAGCAGGACAGTTCTATAGATAATATAATTCAATTATAAAAAGCAGGAAAGCGAATATAGTGATATAAACTTAAATAC
Source organism: Bacillus sp. 5w2 (assembly GCF_054353775.1). Lineage (NCBI taxonomy): Bacteria > Bacillati > Bacillota > Bacilli > Caryophanales > Bacillaceae > Bacillus > Bacillus sp. 5w2. Next base: position 125,488 of record NZ_JBTIWT010000016.1, read on the forward strand.
AGAAAAAAGAGCGAATCACTTATAGAAAGGTGCGCTCTTTTTTTATTTATAATTAAATTTCTCTCCACCAGGCTGATGAAGGATAGTCTGTAGATTTCAACGTAATAGATTCACCGATTTGAGGTGTTGCAATATTAACTCCTAAACGATTTGCTTCTTTTGTCACACGTTCAATAGGATCACTCCATTCATGTAATGCTAATGTAAAAGCACCCCAATGAATCGGAAGAAGGAGTTCTCCTTTCACGTCAATATGAGCTTGTACCGTCTCTTCTGGCAACATATGAATAGCAGACCATCTCGGATCATATTGTCCGCATTCCATCAATGTAAGATCGAATGGACCGTATTTATCACCAATTTCCTTAAAGTGAGGAGCATAGCCGCTATCACCACTAAAGAAGACTTTAGTCTCTTGACCAAGAATAAGCCATGAACACCATAAAGAACAATCTCTATCTGTCATACTTCGTCCTGAGAAATGCCTTGCAGGTGCACATACTAACTTAATATTATCAAACATAATTTCATCCCACCAATTATGCTCACTAATTTTACTAGGTGAAAGACCCCATTTAATTAAATATTGCGCAACTCCAGTTGGAACATAAAAGTGCTTTGCACGATCTTTTAACTGCATAATACTCTTGTAATTCATATGGTCATAGTGATTATGAGAAATGATAATCGCATCAATTTCTTGAAAATCTTCACGTTCTAAAGAAAAAGCACCACTATAACGTTTACTATTAAACACAGGAAATGGGGAAGATGCATCTCCAAACATCGGGTCTAACAACAATTTTTTACCTTCTATTTTTAAAAGAGAAGCAGAATGGCCAAACCAGGTAACACTCTCTAAAGACTCATTAGTTTTATCCGATAAAACAATAGGTAAATTCTTTACAGGACGCAGCTTTGTTTTCATTTTAAAGTAATCAGTCATTAAACCTATAATATCTTTCGGTTTAAAACTTACATCAGTATGAATTTGATTTATATATTTCTTTTTCATTCGTTCTCCTTTTTACGTTTAACAATATACGTATGTTGTTATTGTAGCTACTTGTAGTTTAAACGAAATCTTTTTACCTTTCACCTTAAATGCAGTACTTTTCATAAATTTGTCAAATTCATTATTCTTATATATAAAATATAAACCATACAGCAGCAGATAAATCCAATATAAAGTAAATGTAAATTGTTTTATTTTAGTAAATTCCTTCTTATACGCAACAAAGAACGTATGTTTCGTCGTATGTTATTGAAGTAAATACGGCTCTAAAAAATAAAAGGAAGGAGAGTTAATAAATGCATGCAGATAGAAAAAAGAAATCAAAATGTAAACTATCAAAATCTGAAATAACTCAGCTATATACAGAAGGGACGAGCACTTCAGAAATCGCTATACTTGCTAATGTGTCTGCTAGGTATATTCGTATGGTTTTAACAGACAATAACGTTCCAAGGCGCGCTATAGGGAGTTGGAAGAGAAAGTATGACATAACAGAAGATTATTTTAAAACGTGGTCAAATAACATGGCTTATATATTAGGGTTTATAGCAGCAGATGGTGTCATACAAAAAGAAAATCAATGCGTCAGTATATCACAAAAAGAAAGTTACATTTTAGAAGATATAAAAAAAGAATTAAACACCAACCAGCTACTATATCAAAATAAAAATACAGGCGTATATATGCTAAACATTAATAGCAAAACAATAAAAGATGACCTAATGAACATACACGGAATTATGCCATGTAAATCATTAAATATCAAATTTCCATTCGTGCCTGAAGAATATTTACATCATTTTGTTCGTGGATATTTTGATGGGGATGGTTACGTCAAGTATGAGACTTATACAGTAAGCTTTGTAGGAGGATCATATAATTTTATGAATTCTTTAAATCAGGTACTACAAAATCACAATTTACCAACCGATTTACTAAATCAAAATAAACATTATCGCGTCATTTTAACCGGGAGAAAATCAATACAACTATTTTCAAATTGGATTTATAAAGACAAAGATATTTATTTGCATAGAAAATATGAAGAATTTCAAAAAGAGAGTCTAAGTATAGATCAATTACAAGATCGGAAACTAAAACAAACTCAAACTGCTGTTAAACAAAGAAAACAAAATTTCCTTAAAGATTATATGAAAAATAAATGTAATGCTACAGCTTGTTCTAATTTAAAAATAAGCGAATCAACTTTTAAACGTTGGTTAAAAAAAGATAATCAATTTAAAAAAGACTACGAAAGAATTCATTCATTATAAAAATGCAAGAAACCTTAGTATATCTATGCTAAGGTTTTTAATTTGAGATTCTTAGAGGATACTTATTTTCGTTTATAGAACTTAATAAATACATAGATTTTACAATGAATTCACTAGTAAGGGAGGGAATATGAAATGCTCACTAATAATAGTCCAGAGAATATATTACATACAGCTTATGAAGCAAAAATGATTTCGTCTGGAGATAATTCGCCATCTATAAAAATAAAAGGGACGAAACTTCAATATTTACTTATAATGTTTCATCTTGGTTTTGAGTCAAATGTTATAAAAACGATGCTAAGTTGGACGAAAGGGGAATTTGAAGAGCACGTTAATTCATTAGAAGTAGAGGGACTGTTGAAAAAAACAGGAGGGAGGTACTATCCAACATGTATGGTTATAACGGCTTGTGAAGGAAAAACCCTTTATAACCTTTGTGAACCTCTAATTAAACCAACACTTAAGATCATTGAAAATTATTCAAGTCAAATTGAAGCTATTTCAAAAAGAATCGATACGTTTAATCATGTATCTAAAGAATCGTATAGTCTTTTACTATATAGTGGTGTGTTATTAGATTTTGGACAAATAAATTACATTGAAGAAAATTATTTAAAAAAGAAACTTTATTGTCTTAAATATAATTTATATAAAAACATAAGTATCAATAACTTATAAAACAACTAAAACACACAATTAGCCAAACAATCCATCACATATTAGTAACTCGATGAAAAAGGGGAGCATAACCACCTAAACTAAAATTTAATAAGTTTATTATTTTTAATTAGTTAACATAATATATATTATAGGTAGTTATAGAAACAAAGCGATATCAGGTATCAAAAACCAAGTAAACTATACTTAATGAGACGAAACGGAGATTTTTAGTGAGATTTGCATAAAATTTTATCTAGACGTATTTCTACAGTTTTTATCGTTTGTTTTGCTATACAATCATCACAGCAAATCTTAATCGATTATTGATTAAGATGTAACGAATCCAAATCATTTTTGATCAGCAAGAAATTTTTATGTGGGAAAAATTATTTCTATACAAAATATAAATTAGTAATTTTATTTTATGTGTTACTTTATAAATTTATTGCTATCTACACATGTTTTTACAACTTTACTTTATTTATAGTTATTTCTGTTATTTACGCTTGACTTTTATTACACTTGCCGTTCTCCATTCTAGTTAACATAACGCTTATTTTTAACATAAAAAAATCTTCCCTCACCTTCAGGAAGATTTTTTAGCTTGCTAGTATTTCATTTATATACTTTTAGTAACAATCCCAATTGTAAATAACATTGGAAAAATCTAGATGTAACAAATCGTCTTTTTTTATAAAGAAATTAGCAACACCAGAATCTCCCCACATAATATTTAATGAATCATCTGTATCGATTTGCAACAATAATATGTCATGTTGCTGGTATTTTTCTTCCCATTCCCTTGGATCTGTCTGTGTGAAAAATGGATAACCGCCAATTTTATGTCCTTGATCTTCACATAAATCATCATACAGTTCACCTAATTCTGTATTATTTTCTTCATCAACGATTTCTTCCCAATCAATGTCATCACTAATAATCTTTTCAAATCGATAATCTCTTGATGTAACGGGTTGATAACCCAATTCAAACTTTAGTTTCGCTGCTTCAGGTATGATAAATTCCTCTAATTCTAAAGTGTTTAAATAACTAAAATCAGTAATTACCTTATTTAAATCTTCTATAATTGTAGAATGATAAATAATTCGAAAGTCTTTTTGGATTGTTGGATGATCAAAATCTGCTCCGTAAAGCTCATCATCAGCACTTACAAAAAACTGTAACATTCCCTTTTGGGGCATTTATTCAACATGCGGCATTTCTTCAAAGTTAAGCTGCGCAAGTAACATCATAGGTTGTCCATTTGAATCTTTAGGATGCTCTTGATCTATAGGTAAATACGGATAACCACCAAACTTACTTTCAAAAAGAGTTGTCTCAGCTAATGTTCCAGACACTTTAATATACGGTTTGACACTTTCTTCTAAAATACTACGATACTGCTCTAGTTCTTTCGGAATTTGAAGTTGATACGTATTCTTCATCACATTTGCCTCCCTTTCATAATGAATTGAAAATGCCTTACTTAATTATATAGCAAGAGATAGCTTCATTGAAAATTGTTAAAAGTCCGTTTTCACCCTCGTTTTTTGCGCACTTGGTGGACAAAGTAGATTATGTTCTAAAACCTTTTTATTAATAGTTCGAATTAAATCCGCTGCTTCTGCAGTATTTGTATGTTCTTTTAGTCTCTCTTTTAAATTATCAATTTCCTTTGAAAGCTCAATCCACCTAGGTAACACATGATTATTCTTTAACGTTCTATACAATTGCTTTTCAGGATTGTACGAAAGATCTTTATCAAGATTAAGAGGTTTCCCTTTACCAGGTAAATTATCAAATGACCCTTTCTTTTCTGCCTCTTTAACCATAGAACTAATATGATCCTCATACGTATAGGACCAAACTTTCTCATCTTTTACTAAAATCTCTTGCTTTTTTAGTTTTTTATCTAGTTCTTCTTGATTCATAGATTCTCTCTCCTTTTTATTTTTTAGTGTCGTTTTTGTAAATTTCAATGCCCTTAATCCATCAAACAGTTTTTCTCGCCACCACACGCTGTCGTGTCCGCCTTGAAACTCTTCATAAGTGGTTTGGTATTCCTTTTTTTCTAAAGCTTTATATAGACGTCTATTAGCTGTTAAAAGAGGTTCATTTTCAAGTTCACCTACTGCTATGTAAAAATAAAGATGAGTCGCATTAAAATCTATTGATGAAATTTGATTTTCAATCCAAGGAATTGCATTTTCATAATCATCCTTTTTTCAATGTACGGATCCAGACATTGACAACACATTCCCGAAAATATGTGGATTTTGAAGTGCTGCATAAAAAGCTGCTAAGCCACCAAGACTGAAACCAGCAATTGTCGTATGATTCTTTTCTTGATATACGTGATACTTAGCTTGAATCCACGGAAGTAATTCCTTCGTTAAAAATGTATTCATGTTATCGTTATAAGTTAGCTCTTCTAATTGATCAATAGGATCTATAGCAACAGCAATATAAGATGGGATTTCTTTTTCGTAAATTAAATAATTAAGTGTTTTTGCGATTGAAAGGTTATTAATGAATGAATTCCCATCAAATACAATGAGAAGCTCTTGAAGATGTGAAGTGTGAGAATAATCATGAGGCGTATAAATGTGAATTTTACGTGTGTTATTTAAAATCGAACTATGAAAAGAATATGTTTCAATTCTCCCAGATGGATAATGATTTGAAGGGAAACGACTGCTATACTGCACTTCCATACCTATTTTTAACACAGACGCTTTATTGGCACCTTCTCCAAATGTATTTTCATTAAATCGGTCTAGTCGATACTGTTCACTACGCTTTATCCAATTATTTTCGAAAAAATCATTTACTGTAAAATAATAAGTTGAAATAAAACTCTTATTCGTCCTAAACGTAACATACCAAATATCTGTCTGTAACAATCGTTGCAATTGATTTACAGACAGATTCCAACCAGGAAAACTACCGAATACATAAACGTTTTCAGTATTTTGATCGCCTAACCATATATACGTTATAAGCTTATACTGATTAACTACAGGACATTGTTCTATTAGTGGCGTATTATTTAACTTTATCTCATGCAAAAAAGTATACAAAGCTTTCTCGTTTCCACTTTTCAATTGATTAATAAGCTCCTCTAACTTAGGACTAATTATTGAAGTCACCCCTTTTCCTCCTTTATAGTTCTGTCTTTTCATTAGATTGCATTAGGATGTTATGTATCTAGTTGAGTTATTTATTAGAAAGTTTATCAATTGCTTGAATAGAAAGTTCCAACGCTTTTATTCTTCTTGTTAAAAGTGTTCTTTGCGGACTACCAGCTTTAGACTTATCATAGGCTCTCTCGATTGATGGAAGCAAACCAGCAAGGACGTTACGTGCTTCTGCTAACTCTTCTTGGCTATACTTATGACTTTCTTGATTCCAAACGTTTTCTAGCACTGCTAATCCTATGCAAACAGCTTTAAATCGTTTTTTCACTAATGTAGTATTTGCGCCTTTTTGAGTCATCTGTGATAGTGCATTTTCAAGTTTACGAATTGTCGATTGTAAAGATTTTATTGATTCCAATTTATCTAGATTTGATACGTTTTCCATTTTACTGTTGTCCCTTCTTGTTTTGTTATTGATAAAATAAGCACTTAATTTTACTCGAAATATTTTAACATAAATAACAAACTTTATTTGAGTTGGACAATGCATTAAAGGAAAACAATCGCTAAATCCCTCTCTCCTCCCTTGCATGATTCTATAAGTACTTCTTTCTGCACTTTAAAATTCCTATTTAAACAAGGTATAAATATTGTCTTTTTTATGAACAAAAAACGCACAAGCAGCATAACTTGTACGTTTTTATTTTTATTCAGTAAGATAATATAGTAATAGTTTTCGGATCTTCTCATAATTCATGAAATCTCTATACAAAATGGGATACTTCACAATTTCTGTTTCTATAAAACGATATTGTGGAAACCATTCATAAAATGATTTCCTTAGCCACTTTATTTGATCAAACACAATCTCCTTTTCGTTGTTATTAAGTACGTAACTTAAAGTACCTGCTGTATGCATCCAATAACAATTTAAATCAGCGCTTATACAATCATCTTCTGTAAACATAGTATTAAAATCTTTTCGTACTTTTCGAATGTCACAATTCGGAAATGGTTTGTACAGTGGACTATGCATTTTCTGCAATTCCTTAAAAATAATTCGTTTTCCTAACTTCAACTTTCCACCCCTTTATTTCTCTATCCAATTTAATAAGTTTTCATAATGATATTGAGCATCTGTATAGCCAAGATTATATAAATTAACGAGTTTTTCTTTATTTCTTTCTATTCCGCTTATAGGAAGTTGTACGCTAGGCTGAATGACATAAAAGTTATCTTTTTGTTCCAGTTGATTCATATAAGATATCGTCTCATTATAAAAACGATAATGTTCTACTAAAGATTCTGCGATATTCGGATATTTCCTATATAAAATTTTAGCTAGTCCAGAAAATTTATTTCGCTGCTTCTCGTATCCTTCTGATTTTGTCATAATAACAACGTTCTTTTCATAACCATCAGTTTGCGCTTTTAAAACTGGTATAGGATCTATAATCCCTCCATCTAACAATTTTCGATTATCATATTCTACAGCAGGCGCTATAAATGGGACGGAACTTGATGCACGAATAATTTTTAAAATATCTTTACCATGTTCTGTTTTATTATAATAAATAGCTTGTCCTGTTTCGCAGTCAGTTGTCCCTATAACAAACTGTTCATTTGAATTTAAGAAAGTTTGAAAATCAAATGGAACAATCTTATTAGGGACTTCATCAAATAAAAAGTCCATTCCGAATAATTCGCGTTTTCTAATCAAATTTCGATAAGATATATATCGGTGATCTGACACTAGCTCTGTATTTACTTTTTTATTTCTCCCTTTTTGACGTGATAAATAGGTTGCACCCATACAGGCTCCAGCGGATACGCCAACTACATAAGGAAAGAATAAGTTCTTTTCCATAAAATATTCGAGTACGCCTGCAGTATATAAACCTTTCATTCCTCCGCCCTCTAATACTAAACCGATATTTTTCATGCTATATCCCTCTGCTTCTTTTTTCTTACTTACATATTAGCATAAGATATTAAGATGAGGTTATATAAATGAATTGCAACAATAGCCAGAAACTACTAATGTAATATCATAACTTCATAGCGAGTAGCATGGTACAATATAAGTAACAAAATCCACAAATAATGGAGGAGGAATTTCCTATGGGTTTATTTAGCGGTATTTTAGGAAATGCATCAAATGCGAGTACCGAAAGTGTAGAACGTGATTTAGAGAAAATTATGCTAGACGATGAGAAGGTTGAACATGCTTATAAATTAATTCGTGATTTAATCGTATTTACAAATCGTCGTCTTATTTTAGTAGATAAACAAGGGATATCAGGTAAAAAAACAGAGTATCATTCTATTCCTTATAAAAGTATTACACAATTTAGCATTGAAACAGCTGGGCATTTTGATTTAGATGCGGAACTTAAAATTTGGGTATCTAGTTTGAGTACGCCAATTACGAAGGAATTTAAAGGTGACGATAGTGTTTTAAGCATTCAAAAAGCGCTAGTAACATATACGACGAAATAACGTCTTTTCGTATGTTTATTCATTATCAAAATTACTAACCCGAATATTTTGGAAGAATATGCATTGTTTTTGTATATTTAATCTGAAATAACATAAAAAGGTAAAGCGTATTTCAAGTGCTTTACCTTTCTTTTTTGTAATAAATAAGTGTAGTTGTATCATTTAATTTTTTTATAACTTCTGTTCTTTTATACCCCATTTTTTCGTATAGAAAACAATTTCTTTCTTCTTCTAAAATCGTCGCAAGTTCAAAACTTCGTGCTTTTGGAAACATCTCTTCAATTAAAATAAGTACCTTCTGAGCGATTCCTTTCCCTTGATAGTTTGGATGAATAAACATTGGACTGATCCAAAATTTATAAGGTATTTCTTTTTGGGATATACATATCGCTCCAACAAGGTTCGAATCCAATATAATCTTATAAAATTTACTGCTGGGATTATTTATCCTTAAAATTGTTTTTTCAATAGATTCATTTGCTGGATTTGTTTCATAGTCTTTATATTTATTTAATAAAGGGCGAAATGAGTCTATTTGCATTTGAAATAAAACTGCTGCATCAATTTCTGTTGCCTTCTCTAATGTAATATCCATGTTACCAATTTAGTCGCTTTCTTAATGAAGTTATATGAGCTGTATGATGACGTCCGTGCCATGCATATAGTCCAATTGCAACAGCAAGTTTTGTTTCACCAGTTTCAGGGTGATTAAATGTCTTTTCTAGATCTTCAATTTCTAGAGAATATAAAAGGTTAACCCATCTTTTATGTAATGAATCTAACATTACTAGCGAAACATCTACTGGTAATTTAGAATCAGGTAGTTCTGCCCACTTCTCTTCTTTATATGGTTTAATCGTTGGATTCTTTTCTGTTAGTGCTAATTTAAAGCGTATGTAGCTATTCATGTGGCTATCAACAACGTGATGAACTACTTGACGAACCGTCCATCCACCAACTCGATACGGTGTGTCTAACTGCTTCTGATCTAAATCTTTGATTGCCTTTGTTAGTTCATTAGGTAAATCTTCAATTTCTTGAATCCATGTATCAATCATTTCTTCAGTTATAGGACGTTTGTATGTAAATTGGCCAATTGGATAACGTAAATCATTCATGAATAAGTCCCCCTTATTATAAGCGTGAAGTATTTCTCCAAATATAATGTACAAAATTCACATGTTCTCCATTTAATTCTACAGATGCTGTATCTGCTTCGTTATGATAAGAAGAAAACCCGCTTTTTTCTAGTACAATTTGTGATGCGAGATTATTAGTAGTTGTTTTAGCATGAACCTCATTAATTTTATTATTTTGCGCTACGTCTAAAATTAATTTTACAGCTGCTGTTGCAACTCCTTTTTTAGTAAACTTTTCTCCGACTCGATAGCCTAACGAACTGCTTCGAAATTCCGTATCTATATCTACTAAATTTATTCGTCCTACAATTTCTTTTTCTTCATTACGAATTAAATAAAAATAAGAATCTCCATCCGCCTGTTCTAATAATAAATCGTCTAGTAGTTTTTGAAAATATTCAAAATCGTAATATTGTGAGCCACGATTTGGCACCATTGTTTCAAAAAAAGACTTATTCGTAAGTTCAAACGTAAATAAATCCTTCGCATCGTGTTTCTTTAATTGTTCTATGTATATTTTCATCTCGATTACTCCCTCTATATCTACTAACTGTTATATATTCTTTTTTAATCGATTCATCTCCTGCTATTTTTTTCGCTTCAGTAACACAGCAAGTAGCACTTTCGGATGAAATAGGTGAAATGGACTACGAATTAAATTCATCACTCGTACTAATCGAATATAAACGTCAGAGTCACTTGCAGATAGTTGATAGATTTGTTTCGTATACCAAAGCTGAATTTTTTGCTTTATCGTTAACTCTCTTTTTAGCTGCGGATGACGTGATATTTCCGTTATAGTCATTTCCCAAGGAGTTTGTATAATATTAGAGGTCTTTTTATAAAATTGCTGTGTAAATGCTTTATCAAGTTTTTGTCTCCTTTGTAAAAGCAACTGCAATTGGTGAGCTTCCATAGCAGCAACTGAAACACCTTGCCCGAAAACAGGATCAAAACGACAATGTGAATCTCCAACTACCAAAAACCCATCTGGTAAATTATTCACTAAATCAAATCGCCGACGTACTTGATAAGGAATTTTGTACGTTTTGATATCTGAAATTGCCTCAGCTTTATTTAGGAAGTCTGTAACATTGGATATTGATAGGCTTTCAGCAAAGTTATAAAATTCATCATCTGTTTGTGGTGCTTTCTCATTTGCATATCCGCTGAAAGTAACAAAATAACGATTATCCTCAATCGTTTGAATAAGAACACCATACGGATTGTCAGGGAAACTTGGAGACATTAGTATATTACAGCAGTCTAATTTCTCATTTTCTTTAAGTTTAAACATTCTAGTTGTGTAAAATAAATCAATACGCACTTTCTCTTCTTGTACCTCAGTATCGTATTCGCGTAACCACCCTATACTTTTTGAACCGAATCCACTTGCATCAACTACGATATCTGCTTGAATTTCTTCTTGCGTGCCTGTCTCTAAACATTTAGCTTTTACTCCACGTACTTTGTTAACCTTTCCATCTACTAATAATCCCTCAACCAATGTTTCAAATTTACTCGTGATATTCGAAATATGATCTATTCGTGTTTGAATATGCCATTCAAGCAAAAACCTACTTTGTTGAATCATATGTATTTCTCCTATGAATGGCTGTTTCCATAAACCAAATTGATGCCATTTTAAATCGCGAGTAAAGTTATTTACGATACTACCTACTGCTATTAATTCGTTCGTAATATTAGGAAACAATTTCTCAATTGCGTTTTCTCCACCTTTTAATAACACATGAGGATGATTACTTTGTGGAACTCTTTTTCTCAAAGTTTTTCCATCCCATTTTTCGCCAGCTTCTATAATGATTACTTCTTTAAAAGAAGTTGATAATGCTTTTGCTGCGAGTTTTCCTGCGATACTTCCACCAATAACGATAGCCTTATTAAACATATTTTCCCCCTTAATGAAAAAAGACCCTGCCTTGTATGAATGAAACAGGATCTAAACGAATGGTTACTAAATTAAAACACATGAGTAAATTGCAACGTTAAAATTAAAATGCCTAATCCCCATACGTAATACGCAAACACTTTTAAGGAATGATTTTTTAAATATTGAATCATCCATGAAACAGCTATGTAACCAAAGAACGCTGCTGATAACGTTCCGACAATTAAAGATGTACTAGAAATAGATTCAGCTTTCCCTTGAAAAACATCTGCAAATTGTAAAATGATAGCTCCAACAATAGCAGGAGTTGATAATAAAAAAGAAAAGTAAGCAGCAGTTTCACGGTCTAACTTCCTCCATAAAGCAGCGACGATTGTCATACCAGAGCGAGAAATTGCCGGAAAAATAGCAGCAGCTTGAAAGGAACCGATAATAAATGCGTCTTTATATGTAATGTTATCCATTTTTTTTCGACCATTTTTTTGTTTATCAGCCATGTAGAGAAAGAATCCTGTCACTAAAAACTCCCATCCTATCGTAATACCTGTTTTTGAAATATCCTCAAAGAAGTCTTTAAATAATAAGCCGATTACAACTGCGGGTATCGTCCCGACGATAAGTAGTAACATTAGTTTTGAAAATGGATTTTTAATTAAATATATAAATTCTTTTTTGTAATAAATAAATACCGCAAGTAAAGTCCCAATATGTAGCATCGTATCTAAAAACAATCCTGCTTCATCTAATTGAAACAAATGCCTTCCTAAATAAAGATGCCCTGTACTGCTTATCGGCAAAAACTCTGTTAAACCTTGAATGATCCCTAATATAAAAGCTTCTAACCAATTCATGATGGTCCCCTTTCTCGTTTGCTTGTACCAATATATGAAGGTTAAATTTTCGATATGAAAAAAACTATATTTCTCTATGAATTTACTTTCATTTTATGGATATATATGTAAAAAGAAGTGAGGAGGGTTACTATGTGGCAACATACGAAGTTCGGCAATGTATTACTTTGGGCAGGACCTATCCTTGTATTTATAGGATTATGTATGACAAATGTTATTTCAGATATTCCTTTCTTTGAGGGAAAACATAAAACTGTTGGAATTATAATTTTATTTATAGGGCTTTTCTGTTTAATTGCTGCTAATCATTTTAAAAAAGGAGAAAGAAATGAAGAATGAAACAACAAAAAAACAATCCCAGTATATGTGCTAGGATTGTTTTTTGTTGCTTATTTATAAAATACTTTATCAACGTTATATTTTGCTTTATATTCATTAATGATATATGTTTCGTAAATTTCTCTTTCTGTTGGATCTTCTACGATACATGCATCAATGCGGTACACTTCATCGCGGTGATTTTTAATTGGTGAAACATTGTCTTCAAAATGTTTCTTAATACGTTGTCTAATTTTACGAGCTTTACCTACGAAAAGAAGTTCGTCATTAATATTGTAAAACATAAAAATGCCGCCTTTATCTCTAGGGAACAAGTGGAAATCGATAAAACCATTAATTGGAGTAATGATTGGCTCGTCTCCTTTAATAACTTGTTTACGTTCAGTAATTGAAACATCAGCTTCAGGAATATTAATTTTAATCAAGTTCATTCACGTCCTCTTTTATTATAAAGATAAATAATAGCATACATACGTAAGAAAAGCTACGTTCAGAGGCATATTTCATTTTATAATTCAAATATTATAGGAGTATCATGTAAACTCTTCTTCCAAATCATATGATCACTTGATTCTCCCCAATAATCCTTCAGTACATAACTAGGCTCTCCAAACTTCTTCGTCCATATACTTTGCGCTTTTTTGTAGCCACTATCTAAACAGTATTCTGTTATTCCCCTGCTAAGTAGCGTAAGAAACATTGTGTTTAGTAGTAAACTCCCTATACCCTTTCTTTGATACTCCGGAAGTATAAATACAGTTCCTATTTCATACAAATCCTTAAGTACACCGCCTGTACAACTATTAATCAACGTACTTGCTGGACCAATTTCAATTGTTCCAATGATTTTATCGTTATTTGTATCAATTGCTAATAAAAAGTAACGTTTTTCTCCATTACTATCAAAATCTGTTTTCAAATATTGCTTTTTCATGTTAATTTCATTTTCTATGTCATCCGATAATTGTGATAATCCTTCGTCTTTATATGCATTCGTTATAACTATATGGAAAAACAAGTGAAGTTCCTCTAAATCATCCGAATTAGGTCTTCTAATTTCAATGTTATACATGATTTAAATCTCCATTCTATGCAGTTGTTAGAACCATACTTTATATACTCTATTCAACAATATTCTACAAAGCCCTGCATAGATCCAGCAGTATAGAAAGCTTAGTATAAATATTGATAAAATAATTTTTATATCCATAGTTGTATGAATAGTAGGACCAAGTACTGGAAAACGGAAAATATCTAGAACAATCATAATTCCTATAAGTAGACAAATCGCAGAAAAGGAAATTACCCAAATTCTCCTCTTGAATTGTATAAAGGAAAGTCCTAAGGCTATACCTAATAAGCCTGTAGTAAAGGGAAATACAATTAGTTCACTTGGCTCAATAATAAATAATAGGAGAATAGTAAGAATATAAGAAAGTACCCCCTCACGAATAGAGTAGCAAATAGCCAAAAAAATTGGTAACGTCGCAAAAGGACTAATGAATAATCCTATACCAGGAATTAAGTTTCCCGCCGCTTGAAACATAGTGGCCAAAGCACTCATTAAAGCTGTAATGACTAACTTATTTGCTAGGGACAATTTTCTTTTATGAACAAAGTTCGCATCATTCTTTATCATAAGTTGACACCAATAACGTACAAACCGATTCATCAAAATCCCCTAAAGATACCTAATTCATCACTTTTCTATTTTATTCATACACTTATTGTTTATTTGTATCCTCTTCTAGAAATCAATCACTATACATTAGACAATTGTAAAAAGAATGAATCAGAGAATTTATATCATATTAAGGAACAATTTCAAAAATAGTACCTTTGTTAAAGTCAGTTACTTTCATAGAACCATAAACTCCTAAATATAACCTGGTTTGATCCGAATTTGTTCCTAAACTCATATAATAAGCTGCTTGTGTACCGAAATCATAATTGGTTTCAATAACATGAAAGTCAGTATGTTTACCGTCTGTACCTGCTCTAACATATGCTAAAACACCTTTAACTGGCGGCCGTGAATCTTCTTTCTTAGCAAGGTCGGTAAACACAACGCTACCATTTAAATTTGGGATTGCAGTTCCCATATATGGCTGAACTCCTGTTAGTGAAGTTCCTCCAAACTTATCTGGTCTGGGGTCTTTATGAAAATAACTAATTAGTGGCTGAATTCGCTTCACTGATGTTTCTATTGATTCATTATAATAAGCCATTGTTCTCTCATCCAAATTAGGATTCTCAGAACAGTGCCTTATAAAAGAAGTAGGTAATTCTCCTTCCCATCCTCTCCAACCAAAATTAATAAATCCATCTTGATTGGGAGTTAATCTCATTACATGCATTTGAACAAGTTCAGTAACCGGTATCGGTTTATATTGGACAAATGAAAAAATAGACTCTACAATATCTTGCCCGACATTACCGGCGTATTTGATATATTGATTATAAAACCTTTGGAATGAAATGCCGGTTATATTACGAACACCTTTCACAATTACTGTAAGTGTTTCTTGTATAGATAGAGGAAGTTCATTAAAGCGCGTAACTACTGAAGGATTATTTATAAATATATTTTTGCTTACATCGATTTCAATGATTTTACCTGCTATTTCTAAATCATCTTGGCTTAAATTAAATGGATCATAACCCGAGCCACCATCTCCATTTGTAAAAACAAGTTTCTCCGTCTCTGGAGAAAAGTTTAATGTATTTACTCCATTATGATTAAAAAATGGGCGTTTTATATGAAGTAATGTTCTACGTTTTTGAGGTTGAGCGTTTGATTGTAAAATCCATTCTTCAATTGTATCAATATGATCATATTGAGTATCTCTATTTAGCCACTTTAAGTTTAAAGTTTTCGGGTCACAAGGATTCGGTTTAAATTGTTCAGAAAGCGCACCTGGACCTTGGGTTCCAGCTACTGAATAATGAAGATAAAATAAACCGTTTTGATAAAATTGTGGATGAAACGCAAGTCCTAGCAATCCACGCTCATCATAGCCACTACTAGAAACACCTTCTTCAGATGTGCCTAATGTAATTATCAGATGACGAATATTTAAAAATGTTTTTATGACGCCATCTCCTATGTAGAAAATCTCCCCTAATTGGGTTGCGATAAATAGCCTTTCAGTCGATTCGCCTGGAAGAATAACTGTTTTTATTACAGTGGGTAAATTTATGTTATGAACAATGGGTCGTAAACTAACCTTAACTTTTGTCAATTAACTTTACACCCCTTTGTATTCTTTTTTATATAGAAGAATATGATTAGAGTAGTTCAATTAGTATCAAAACTATAGACAAGTCAGTTTTCTACTTAGCATCAATTAACTTATATCCCTTATTATTACATTTATAGTATAATAATAAGTATAAAACATAAATTAGGGGGACAACCTATGGCAATCTTACTACAAATCATCGTACCGCTTATATGTGCAATATACTTATTTACCCTCTATCGTAATACGAATATAGGAAAAGCTGCATTTCTTTTGGCAGTCATTATAGGAATTTTCGGTTTAGAGAATATTTTTCAATATGCTAGTTTAACAGATCATACTGTTTATCCATATTGGGGGAGTTTGAAGGCTGTTGTTATCGTTTTATCAGTCGTATTTCTATTTAAAACAGGTGGTTTAACAGGAAAATATTGATTTGTAATGCTGTATATATATTCTTGTTAAATTTCTTTTATTGTATAAAAGAAAAAATGTTTATGTGAAAACAAGAAGGGATGTGTTACATATGTCTATAAATATTGCTACGAAAAATAAAAGCCTTGCTACACTCCATATG
>NZ_JBTIWT010000017.1:0-110954 GCF_054353775.1 Bacillus sp. 5w2
GATTTTCCAAAAAACACGGGGCCTTAGCTCAGCTGGGAGAGCGCCTGCCTTGCACGCAGGAGGTCAGCGGTTCGATCCCGCTAGGCTCCACTTTTTTTAATATCATTTATGGCGGTGTAGCTCAGCTGGCTAGAGCGTACGGTTCATACCCGTGAGGTCGGGGGTTCGATCCCCTCCGCCGCTACCATAAAGGACCTTTAGCTCAGCTGGTTAGAGCAGACGGCTCATAACCGTCCGGTCGTAGGTTCGAGTCCTACAAGGTCCACCACTAAAGGTTTATATCTCGGAGGTATACCCAAGTTCGGCTGAAGGGATCGGTCTTGAAAACCGACAGGCGGCGAGAGTCGCGCGGGGGTTCGAATCCCTCTACCTCCTCCATTTTTTCTAAATTAAATATTTTATCATCGCGGGGTGGAGCAGCACGGTAGCTCGTCGGGCTCATAACCCGAAGGTCGCAGGTTCAAATCCTGTCCCCGCAACCAAATGGTCCCGTGGTGTAGTGGTTAACATGCCTGCCTGTCACGCAGGAGATCGCCGGTTCGACCCCGGTCGGGACCGCCATTTTTTACATAAAGGCTCGGTAGCTCAGTCGGTAGAGCAGAGGACTGAAAATCCTCGTGTCGGCGGTTCGATTCCGTCCCGAGCCACCATTTTGAAGTCGCAAGCCGACTTAGCTCAATTGGTAGAGCAACTGACTTGTAATCAGTAGGTTGGGGGTTCAAGTCCTCTAGTCGGCACCACTTTCAAAATGAGCCATTAGCTCAGTTGGTAGAGCATCTGACTTTTAATCAGAGGGTCGAAGGTTCGAATCCTTCATGGCTCACCATTTATAATTTAATGCGGGTGTAGTTTAGTGGTAAAACAAGAGCCTTCCAAGCTCTGGTCGAGAGTTCGATTCTCTTCACCCGCTTTTCAATTATGGGCCTATAGCTCAGCTGGTTAGAGCGCACGCCTGATAAGCGTGAGGTCGATGGTTCGAGTCCATTTAGGCCCACCATAATTGTTCCGCAGTAGCTCAGTGGTAGAGCTATCGGCTGTTAACCGATCGGTCGTAGGTTCGAGTCCTACCTGCGGAGCCATATTTATAGAGAAGTACCCAAGTGGCTCAAGGGGCTCCCCTGCTAAGGGAGTAGATCGCGAACGCGGTGCGAGGGTTCGAATCCCTTCTTCTCTGCCAGAACTGGCCCGTTGGTCAAGTGGTTAAGACACCGCCCTTTCACGGCGGTAACACGGGTTCGAATCCCGTACGGGTCATACTAAAAGAGATAGCATAATCTGCTATCTCTTTTTTGTTGTGTAAAAGCGGACTTTGAATCGTCTGCTTTTTTTTTATAGATTTCTTGTATACTTTTTTCTATTCTAATCGTCTAACTAATAGAAAGGAGAGAGCGATGGAGTATGAAAAGATTATTATAAAAACCTCTAAAAGCATTTATAGGTATTTTCTTAAAATAGGGCTAACACCATATGCCCATTAACCTAAGAATTTTATAATGCCCTCAAAATTAGCTTGATGGTGATGGGGTATCGCCATCATTTTGGAAATAAACCACGTTAAGATTATATAAGTTTAATTTCACATGAGCTTTTTTCTTTTTTTGATTACGTTACAGCTCCATCATAAAATATACGAGGTAATTTATTAAAATCATACTGAATTACTTTATCAAAGCTATCCAAATATGCATGTAAAGATTGTGTAATCATAAGATTAACAACTTTTTCTTTAGTATTAAAAATAATAATAGGTTTTTTAAGTGACCAAGTATACCCAACTTCCCACATTGTTCCGGAATCTTGATCATTATATATTGCAAAGGTAATATCACTATGTTGAATTGCATTTACATCAGTAACAAAGTTTTGAAATTGCCATTCATAAGATCCAAAGGGAAATTTACTCATATATTTTCGTGGAGAAAATACATTTAATCCTTTCTTAGATAAAATTATCTCTAATTTTTCTAATAGTGCAATTTGTTCAGGGTTGAAAAATGGCCCGGCTAAATATATATTCATTTATTTGCCCCCCTAATGGTTATAAAAATAATTATTTTTTATTCACTTATATGATTTGTATGTATGTAAACAAGTTTTAATAAGAGTTTTTGGTTTTGAGATAATAAAAGGTATAATTACAAAGTAATTATGCTGTGAAAGTTAAAAATTTTATAATGCTTCCAAAACAAAAATATTGTGTCTTTTATAACAACGAGGTCCATTTTTATGGTTCTGGGGATCGTATTAAATTTTAACTTGATGGCGAGGGGCTAACACCAGCAGATGTAGAAGACATTGTTCAAGACACGATACATAAAGCATTATTGTCTGTACCAAATATGAAAATTACTTATATAAAAACATGGTTATTTCAAGTTGCGATTAATAGACACCGTGATTTAGCAAGAAGGCAAAAGCGTAGTGAAGAAATCCCGATTGAATCTGTTCAATTAATTGGATCAAAAGGATTAGATGAACCACTTTTGAGAAAAGAGCTTCAAGTAGAAATACAAAGCATGCTTGGAAAGATGAATCCAATATATAAATATATCCTTTTATTAAAGTATAATTATGAACTTTTATATAAGGAAATAGCAACCATATTAGAGATGAAAGAAGAAAATGTGAGTTGCGCTTGATATATTCAGAAAATCGCTGATATAATTTCAATCACCAAAGAAAACATAAGAAAAATCCTTTCACAATCTAAAGAAAACGCCTCCATTAAAATGGATTCCACACCTATTCCATCAACTTTACACTCTATGTGAAAAAGTTCACAAATAGGTCATAATTTGTGAAGTAATTCACAATAATACGTGCTACAATATGAGTGTAAAGAAGTTAAACAACATTAAATTAGTATTTTAATTAATTACTTAAACAATCATAAAAAATAGATGTGAACAATAGAGAGGGGAAATTAACATGAAAAAAGGTATCAATCGTGTAGTATTAGTAGGAACAGGAGCTGTAGGTTGTAGTTACGCTTACTCAATGATCAACCAAGGTGTAGCTGAAGAATTCGTATTAGTAGATGTTAATGAAGCAAAAGCAGAAGGGGAAGCGATGGACTTAAGCCATGCAGTACCATTCTCTCCATCACCAACAAAAGTTTGGAGCGGTAGCTATGCAGATTGTAAAGATGCAGATTTAGTAGTTATCACTGCTGGATTACCACAAAAGCCAGGTGAAACTCGTTTAGACTTAGTTGAGAAGAACACAAAAATCTTTAAACAAATCGTTCGCGGTATTATGGATAGCGGATTCGATGGAATCTTCTTAATTGCAACTAACCCAGTTGACATTTTAACTTACGTAACTTGGAAAGAATCTGGTCTACCAAAAGAGCGTGTAATCGGTTCTGGTACAACTTTAGACTCTGCTCGTTTCCGTTACATGTTAGGTGACTACTTAGATGTAGATCCACGTAACGTACATGCTTACATCGTTGGTGAACACGGTGACACTGAACTTCCAGTATGGAGCCACGCTACTATCGGTGTACAAAAACTAGAAACAATCTTAGCTAACAACGAACAGTACAAACAAGAAGACTTAGACAAAATCTTCGAAAACGTACGTGATGCAGCTTACCATATCATCGAGCGTAAAGGTGCAACTTACTACGGAATCGGTATGTCACTACTTCGTGTAACTAAAGCAATCTTAAGCAACGAGAACAGCGTATTAACTGTATCTGCATACCTTGAAGGACAATACGGTGAGAAAGATGCTTTCGTAGGTGTTCCAGCTGTTATTAACCGCGAAGGTGTACGTGAAATCGTAGAACTTGAGCTAAATGAAGATGAAAAAGCGAAATTCGCTCATTCTGTAAAAGTATTAAAAGAAACAATGGCACCAGTACTATAATAATTGATAAATCATTCAGAGGCGGGACACTGCTTCCTACCTCTGAATTCATATAATTTAATATAAATTCCTTTTCCGGTTTCCTTGTATATCCCCAATATACCCCTTTTGCTGGATAAGGATCGTTTATAGAAAAGAGCACTCTACTTTACGTAGAGTGCTCTTTATTATTATTTTTTAGGCGTTAATCCCAATTTCTTTAAGATATCTGCCAGTGTACCGCTTTTTGATTTTTCCGCAGGTGTTTGTGATTTAGATGCATCCGGACCCTTTTTCAAGAAGTTCTTTTCAACAAAGCGAATATCTTTTTCGTCGACAATACCATCTTTGTTAAGGTCTCCGTCTTTTACAGATACTCCTTTTTTACCATAGTTGCTAGCGATAATTTCAGCATCTTTTATATCAATTACTTTATCACCGTTTACATCACCGGCAAGGTTTTCATCAAGGCGTGCATAATAATATTGACCAAGCAGCTTACCATCTTTTTCAGTACCTAATTTCGTTGTTAGACGGCTTGTTAAATGTCCTGGAACTTCTACATATAAGTTATAGTCGCGTTTATTAACTGGAAATCCATTCAGCTTGAAGTATCCATATTTATCTAGTGATCCTTCAAACTTATGACGGTAGGAATCTGTTGCATATACTTTTACGCCAAGCTTTGTATAATCGAATTTTTCATCTAAATATCCACGTTCATTTAAGAATGCACCAGGTTTAATATTTCCTTCTACTAGTGAGTTTAAGGACATAACTGAGAATGTTTGATCTTGAAGTACACGCATTCTGTTTGGTTCTGGTTCACCTTGTTTCCAGTAAGCGAACACTGATAAATCTAATTGAGCATTTGCTTCATAAAACTCATCGTTTTCGACTTTGAACGTTACATCAATGAATGGGAAATCACCATCTAATCCAGCGAAGTTTTTGTCATCGATAGCTCCGCCTACTGTAACAGAACCTGCTTCTAGTTTCGGTTCATTTACTTTTGCTGTTACCCCTTTTTCAGAAAGGAGTTTTTCAAAAGCAGGATTCAATTTCGCATTTGCAAATTTGAAGTTCTTCTCTAGGAATTTTACGTTAAATTCCCCAGCAACGAATTGTTTTACGTGTTTCGCATTTAGGGTTACAGTAAGTTCATCATTTTTGTATACTTCTCTTTTATCATAGCTAGTTTTCGCATATTGAGCTCCTTGCGGGATAAACCAATAGTTATTTACACCGTTTGGATAGTCAGGTCCTGCAGTTGCATAATCGAAAATATATACGCCTGTGTTCATTGGGCCTTCCAGCTTAAAGGATTCAGGAGTAATGCCAACTTTAAAGTCACCATTTGCATTAATAGGTAAAAACTTATGCAAGTATGGGGAATAATCATAGTACATAACGCCATTCGCTTCTTGCGTAATGTTTAAGCCTTTTCCTTTTAAGTAGTCAACGTTTGAATCATATACATTACCTTTAATCCATAGTGCCTTTTTGCCATCTTCCACTGTATAATTCTCTTCATTTAATTCATAAATACCAGGTTTTAATCCCGTTAATTTCACTTCCGGTGGTGTATTATCAATTACGACATAATCACCTTTCACACGTGCTTTCCCGGCTTTATCGTAGCCGACAAACTCAATTGTGTAGTCTCCTTCTGGTAAGTTGATTTTCTCATCACCGATTGGTTTTGCAGGATCATTTGTAAAAGGATATACTTTTCCGTTAAAGAATGAATCTAAGTAATAATACACATCCGTTTTTAGTCCACTCGTGTTTAATGTTCCGATGAAGCCGAGCGCTTTATTTGTTTTGGAATCTTTCACGATAAGATCTAACGTTTCAAGTTCGCTATTTAATTGGAATGCCCCGTGAACATAGGATTCACCGTATGGATTAAATTTCGATGTATCAGTTGAAATGGCTTTTCTTGATAGTATCGCGTTTTCAATACCAGGTTCTGATACACGAATAGAGAACGGAATTTGATACGTTTCTTCTTTATTTTTCGTATTTGTAATATGAATATATCCTTCATATCGGCCTTGCTTTGCACCGGCTGGGACATTAATTTTTGCTTCGATTTCATCTGATTTGCCAGCATCAAGAGTAATTGTTTCTGGAACAGAGACTTTTACACTGTTTGCGACAGCATCGTTAATAGTAGAAGAAGCCGGTATATAAGAAATTTCTGTTTTAAATTCTTTCTTCTCTTGTTTATTATGGTTTTCCACTTTTATATTTCGTTTTTGTTCAAGAGCTTCACCGTCTTTTTGATAAAACTTACCGAATGCAATAGATCCAGTTTCTTCGGGTACTTCAATTACTTCATCATTTACAACAGTTTTTGTCGTATCTAATACTTTAAAGCTTGTTTCTGTATGAACAGCGTTGTATGCATCTACTCGCCCAGCTCCAACTTCATATACAGAATATTTTTCTTTTAAATCATCAGCCGTGTTCATAAGAGACGCCTTTACATCGAATGGAGAGTATTCTGGGTGTTCTTGTAAAATAAGAGCAGCAACGCCAGCGATATGAGGGGATGCCATAGATGTTCCTTGCATACGCTCATAGGAAACGTCATAGTTTTCGCCTTCTTGTGGATCGTTAATATATTCAGGCACTGTTGAAAGTACAGCAACACCAGGTGCTGTAATATCAGGTTTAATATCATCATTTGATGTAACAGGGCCTCGTGAGCTAAAGTCTGCAAGATGATCGCCTTCTGTTTGAATATAACTAATTTCGCCAAAAGTAAAGGAGGTGTTACCTTGTTCGATTTGAGCTTTTAGTTTTTCACCGTCTTCTTTCGTTAGGCGGAATGCTGGAATGTATTTTGTGCTTTCGCCAACGTAGAAAGGAATTTCTCCGTCCACATTGTTATAAATAATAACGGCTTTTGCACCAGCTTGTTTCGCATTCGCGATTTTTTCATCAAATGAGAGTGTACCACGTGCAACGAGAGCGATTTTCCCTTTTACATCTTTTTTACTAAATTCGTCAGGCGTACCGATTCCTACAGATTCAATAGGGAGAGATTGTCCTTTGAAATCTTCTATTTTATCAGTGAAGTTTTTGCCAAATAAAATTAAGTTAGGGAATTGTACTTGTCCAGCATGACCTGATAGTTTTGGTAAGGAAATAGAACTATCACTTGCCCCGACCGTAATCGCAAAGGGAGAAGCACCTGGTGATCCGAGTGTCGCTGGATTTGGACCAGAGTTCCCAGCAGCAACGACTGTAACAACACCGGAAAGCATCGCGTTATTGACAGCGATAGACGTTGGATCAAGCGGATTGTTACTATCGTCACCTAACGATAAATTAATAACGTTCATACCGTCAGAAATAGATTTATCGATTGCAGCAATAATACCAGAACTATCTCCGCTTCCGTATGGACCAAGTACACGATAGTTATACAGTTCAATGTCAGGTGCAACACCTTTTACTGCGGAATCTGATGTGTTTTTCTTTTGAGCAGAAACGATACCTGCTACGTGAGTACCATGTGCGGTGTAGAAGGAAGAGCCACGATCATCGAATTCAGGAGCGCCAGATTGTTGCCATTCTGCATACGTAGTCTCCATCGGATCTGCATCGTTATTAATAAAGTCCCAACCTTTTACGGAGTTTGGGTCTATTTTGCTAGAGTCCTCGCCATTTTTTGCACGGTATCCTTTATACACATCTTTTAAGTCAGGGTGATTGTAATCAATACCTGTATCTAATACACCAACTTTAATTCCTTTTCCGGTAATGCCCTCGCTATGTAACTTATCTACCCCAATTTGCGGAATGCTATCTGTTAGTTTTTGAGGTGCTTTCTGCTCTGCTTGTTTTGGTAAATTTAATTTTACTTCGTAATCTTTCCAAATACGTTTTACAACACCGATTCGTAACAATTCTTCAACTGTATTTGCAGGTAATGTCAGGGCAACCCCATTTATAGCATGTTTATAAGAGCGTTTAATTTGTACAGACTGGAAATTTCCAGACTTTACTGATGGACTGAATTGACGGAGGTTTTTAAGACCTTTTTGGAATTCTTCATGCTCTTGATCAATGCGTGCTTTTATATTTCCAGGTGCAGCTTGCAATCCTTTTTCTTTTTGTTTTAATTCATTAATCTTTACTGGCGCAGTTTGAAATTCTACAATGATATTTACTGGTTCGGAACTGCTCGTATTAATATCTGGTGAAATCGTAAAACCAGGATTGGCATCTAACGTTTGTAATGCCTGACGCTGTTCTTTAGAAAGTTTTGATAGTAAAGACTGGGCGTTTGAAGAGTCAATTTGATTAATAGGGTTTTCAGCAAGTACATTGAACGGAAGGGCAGTTGAAAATAGAACGCCAGCCGTTACAATTCCGGTAACAAAACGATTTTTCTTTTTCATGTATAGGCCTCCGATAATTTATATTTTTAAAATTATTTCTCCACGCCTGGTGTTTGCTCTGCATGGAATGTCCAATTTAGCTGTAAGGAATCCCCCTGGAATTTATTTTGATCTTGGTCGTTGTCTTCAAAGGAGAAGAGGACGTGTAAGGAATCTGTTTCACCAGATTTAATACCATCTATTAAGTTATGACGTTCTAGAGATGTAGCTACATCCTCAGGTTTCATATTTTTCAATTCTGATAGTTTTGTTTCCCACAAAATTTCATGATCATCGTTTGGATTAGATGGCTTTCCATCATTCACTAAAAATTTGACGATGATGTGATCGCCTAAATCTTCACCATCATTATTTTGCTTTGCATCTGTAACTTCATAGGATGTTTCAAGTGCTACCTTTGCAATATCCAATGTTCCTTTGTTTTCAAGCTTGAAATTTCTTTCAATAAAATCACCTGGTTTTAAATCTTTCACATCAACGATTACACTTGGATTAATAGAAAGGTCTAGTGTTCCCGCTTGAAATGAATTATTCGATGTTTCAGAATCACTGAAATAGGCGAATACACCGCCGAATGTAAGGGATAAGCCAAGTGAAGCTGTGACAACTCCCATTCCAACTTTTTGTTTTACTGACATAAGAAAGCCCCCTAATTTTAATTTTTTCAAACGTTCGCCGGGAGTATGGATAGAGTAAACAGAGTGTTTCAGTATGAATTATATTTGCGAAGGTTTGGTGTTCTTTATTGAGAACGAGTATATGCTTATGAATTTTCCATTTCAATAAAATTGTGACAAAAAATGTTGAGAAACATTTTTTTATGACAGATTATTTTGTTGTGATTTTACGTGATAAATAGAGTGGAAAATAGGAGGAATCTAATAGAATAGATATTGAGAAATAAATAAAAGGCAGAAAGATAGAAAGAAAGTGAAGCGTTTTCAATGAATATTCGTCAAAATTCGATATTTTATATGGAAATGTGAAAAAAATCAATATTTTTAAGAAAAAAACGTATATTTTTTATAAATCAACAAGGATATTTCAGTTTTTTGCAGAATTGTTAAAGTATAAAAAATTCTGTCATCTTAGTGAGGTGAACATATTGAGTGTAATAAATTGTGAAGAAGTGAAACGAGATGAGTTTCATACAGAAAAGTACTATGACAGTTATAACATCTTTGGCGCACATGTTGTGACGGAAGATGAGATGCGAGGAGTACGATTTACAGTATGGGCTCCTCATGCGAAAGCAATGAGTGTTGTTGGAGATTTTAATGAATGGGATTATGAACAACATAAGATGCTACAAGTGACAGAAGAGGGAATTTGGTCCTTGTTTATACCGCATATTGAAGAAAGAGAAATATATAAATATGCGATTGAAACAATGACTGGTGACGTCATTTTAAAGGCAGATCCGTATGCTGTGTATGCAGAAGTAAGACCGAATACGGCATCTGTAGTTTTTGATATAAAGGGATACGAATGGAATGATAAAAACTGGAGCCGTAAGAAAAAGAAAAAATCGGTTTATAAAGAAGCGATGACGGTTTATGAATTACATTTCGGTTCTTGGAAAAAGAAAGAAGACGGAACACTGTATTCTTACAGGGAAATGGCAGAAGAACTCATTCCTTATGTGGTGGAACATCAATTTACACATATTGAAATTATGCCGCTTGTTGAGCATCCATATGATCGTTCTTGGGGATATCAAGGGACGGGATATTATGCAGCAACGAGTAGATTCGGCACGCCACATGATTTGATGCATTTTGTCGATGAATGTCATAAATATGGAATCGGTGTCATTTTAGATTGGGTGCCGGGGCATTTTTGTAAAGATGCTCACGGTTTATATTTGTTTGATGGGACACCGACTTATGAATATAAAGATAAAGATGTCCAAGAAAATCTAGTATGGGGAACTGTCAATTTTGATTTAGGAAAGAGGGAAGTACGTAATTTCTTAATTTCAAATGCGTTATTTTGGATGAGACATTTCCATATTGACGGTTTCAGGGTGGATGCAGTTGCGAATATGTTGTATTGGAATAAAGAAGGGCAGGAGCAAAGTAATGAGCACGCTGTTTCATTTTTACGAGAGTTAAATGAAGCGGTGTTTGCAGAAGATGAAGATTTCCTTATGACAGCAGAAGATTCAACAGCTTGGCCACTTGTAACAGCCCCAACGTATGAAGGTGGGCTTGGGTTCAATTACAAATGGAATATGGGCTGGATGAATGATGTGCTGAAATATATGGAGTGTGCGCCTGAGTATAGGAAGCATATTCATGAGAAAATGACGTTTTCTTTAATGTATGCTTACTCTGAAAACTTTATATTACCGCTTTCTCATGATGAAGTCGTTCATGGGAAAAAGTCGTTATTAAATAAAATGCCAGGAGATTACTGGGATAAGTTTGCTCAACTTCGTTTATTATATGGATATTTTTTTACTCACCCAGGAAAGAAATTACTTTTCATGGGAGGAGAATTTGGGCAGTTTGATGAGTGGAAAGACCTTGAAGATTTAGATTGGAATTTACATGATTTTGAAATGCATCGTTATATGCATGATTACTTTAAAGAGCTCATAGCATTGTATAAGCGCTCCAAACCACTTTGGCAGCTTGATCATTCACCTGAAGGATTTCAGTGGATAGATGCTAATAATCATGAGCAAAGTATTTTCTCGTTTATCCGCCAAGGGGATAAACAAGAAGATGCGTTAGTTGTCGTATGTAATTTTACGAAAGCTACATATGAAAACTATAAAGTAGGTGTACCAGATTTCGAGAATTATAACGAGATTTTAAATAGTGATGCTGAGCAATATGGCGGTTCGGGGCAAGTAAATAAGAAACGTCTTAAGGCGATTCTAGAACCGTATCATAATCAAGCAGCACATGTAGAAATTACAATTCCACCATTTGGCGTATCCATATTACGACCAGTGAAGACGAGAAAGGGGAGCAAAAAACAAGATGGCTCAAAAACAAAAGTGCGTAGCAATGTTACTAGCAGGGGGAAAAGGTAGTCGATTAAGTGCATTAACAAAAAATTTAGCCAAGCCAGCTGTTCCATTTGGTGGTAAATATCGCATTATTGATTTTACGCTAAGCAACTGTGCGAATTCTGGTATTGAAACGGTGGGGATTTTGACGCAGTATCAACCACTTGAACTTCATAATTATATCGGAATCGGCAATGCTTGGGATTTAGACCGAGTAAGCGGTGGAGTCACAGTGTTACCTCCTTATGCGGAATCTTCAGGGGTGAAGTGGTACACAGGTACGGCAAGTGCCATTTATCAAAACTTAAACTATTTAAGTCAGTACGAACCAGAGTATGTTCTTATTTTATCTGGCGACCATATTTATAAAATGGATTACAGTAAAATGCTAGATTACCATATTGAGAAAGAAGCGGATGTTTCGATTTCTGTTATTGAAGTGCCTTGGGATGAAGCGAGTCGCTTTGGCATTATGAATACAAATGAAGAGATGGAGATTGTTGAATTTGAAGAGAAACCGCAATTTCCAAGAAGTAATCTTGCCTCAATGGGAATCTATATTTTTAACTGGGCAATTTTGAAAGAGTATTTAGAGATGGATGCAAGAAATCCTGAATCTAGTAATGATTTCGGAAAAGATGTACTTCCGCTTTTATTAGATGAAGGGAAAAAGCTTATGGCGTATCCGTTTGAAGGATATTGGAAGGATGTTGGAACGGTGAAAAGCTTATGGGAAGCGAATATGGATTTACTTCGCGATGAAACGTCGCTGAATTTAAACGATCGTAATTGGCGTATTTATTCTGTGAATCCAAACGAACCGCCTCAATATATTGCCGAACAGGCAAAAGTAGAAGAATCACTTATTAACGAAGGATGCGTCATTGAAGGGGACGTGAAGCATTCTGTATTATTCCAAGGGGTGACGGTGGAAGAGGGTAGTATGGTTATTGATTCTGTCGTTATGCCAGGAGCGAAGATTGGTAAAAATGTTGTGATTGAAAGAGCGATCGTTGGATCGGAAATGGTTATTGAAGATGGAACAATTATTCGTCCAGAAAAGAATGTTGACGATGTAGTACTAATTGCTGAAGGGAAATAGAAAAGGGGGATGAAATGAATGGGAGAAAAAATGTTAGGAATTATTAATGCAACGGGAAGTTTTCCTTCCTTAAAGAAAGTAACAGGGCATCGTTCACTAGCGGCGTTACCGTTTGGGGGCCGTTATCGACTCATTGATTTCATGCTTTCAAATATGGTGAATTCTAATATTCATAGTGTGGCAGTTTTTACAAGCCATAAAAACCGTTCACTAATGGACCACGTTGGTTCAGGCAAACAGTGGGATTTAGATAGAAAAAGAGACGGACTGTTTTTATTCCCGCCAAACTGCCAATGTGACCAAGATGAATTTGGATCCTTTGCACATTTTAGAAGACATATTGATTATTTTCTAAGAGCCAGAGAAGAATACGTTGTTATTACGAATAGCCATCTCGTAACAGCATTAAATTTTCAAGGGGTGTTAGAGCGAC
Organism: Bacillus sp. 5w2; assembly: GCF_054353775.1. Classification (NCBI taxonomy): domain Bacteria; kingdom Bacillati; phylum Bacillota; class Bacilli; order Caryophanales; family Bacillaceae; genus Bacillus; species Bacillus sp. 5w2. The sequence goes on from NZ_JBTIWT010000017.1 coordinate 12,822, forward strand.
ATATACATACGGCAGCTGACATTACGGAAGTTTGTCATGAAGGGGTTTCGCTTCAAACATACGTGTTAAAGAAGCAATTATTATTAGATTTATTTGAAGCATATAAAGATGTGGAGCAATACAGTTTATTTGATGTAGTGAGAGAAAAGCGCGGAAAATCACTGCATATTGCTACGTATGAGCATACAGGATATGTAGCTATTATTGATTCGATTGAAAGTTACTATAAGCATAGTTTAGAAATTTTGCAGCCTGCTATTTGGAAGCAAGTATTTAAGAAAGAAGCACCGATCTTTACGAAAGTAAAAGATGAACCACCAACGCGTTACTTAAAGGGTGCAGCCGTGAAAAATACAATGATTGCAAACGGTAGTATTATCGAAGGCGAAGTAGAAAATAGTGTTGTCTCCCGTTCTGTTAAAATTGGAAAAGGTTCAATTGTTCGTAATAGCATTATTATGCAAAAGAGCCAAATTGGAGATAACTGTATAATAGACGGTGTTATTATTGATAAAGACGTGAAAATTGGTGATGGTGTCGTACTAAAAGGAAACGCCGATGAACCATACGTTGTCGAAAAAGGAAGCGTTCAAAACAGTACAATTAATAGTTATTCTTAAGAAATCAGTGGGGGTTTTTCCTCCACTGATTAAAGTTATAATTTAAATGAAAACTCGAAGGGAGGAAGCTGCAAGGGAAGTAGTATAAGCTTTTCGTGCAGTGGGACAACAAGTGAATATTTTATTTGCAGTATCAGAATGTGTACCATTTGTTAAATCGGGAGGATTAGCTGATGTAGCAGGTGCGCTCCCAAAAGAGCTGAAAAAATTAGGTGTGGAAGTTCGCATTATACTCCCAAATTATAGTCTTATTCCAAAAAAATTAAGGGATGGATGTACGCTACATAAAGTAATTAACGTCCCGCTTGGGTGGAGAAATCAATATTGTGGAATTTTAAAAGGTGAGCAGGATGGGATTACGTATTACTTAATAGATAATGAATATTATTTTAAGAGGGATTCTCTATATGGTCATTATGATGATGGAGAGCGTTTTTCTTATTTTTCGAAAGCAGTTTTAGAGTGTATTCCGCATCTTGATTTCGAAGTGGATGTTCTTCATAGCCACGATTGGCATACCGCTATGGTTAACTTCTTACTGCGTGAAAAGTATCAAGATAACCCATTATATGAGCATATTAAAACGGTGTATACGATTCATAACTTGCAGTTCCAAGGTGTATTTCCTCCTGAAGTGATGTACGACTTGTTAGAACTTGGTGATGAATATTTTCATAGTGAGCAGTTAGAGTTTTATGGAAATGTGAACTTTATGAAGGGTGGCATTATCGCTTCTGATCAAATTACAGCGGTTAGCCCGACATACAAAGAAGAAATTCAATATGAGTTTTTCGGTGAGAAGTTAGATGGGTTGTTACGAAAATATAACGGTAAGCTTAGCGGCATTGTAAATGGAATTGATACGAGCGTATATAATCCAGAAACGGATTCATATATTACTGCTCAGTACGATGCAGATTCATTATATGAAAAAAATGAAAATAAACGCGCATTGCAGCGTTATTTTGGTTTGCCAGAAAAAGAAGATACACCGATTATTTCAATGGTAACGAGATTAACGAAGCAAAAAGGTCTTGATTTAGTACGTACTGTATTCCGCGAAATAATGGAGGAAGATGTACAATGTATTATTTTAGGATCAGGTGACTCTGAATATGAACAATTCTTTGAGTGGATGGCATATGAGTATCCTGAGAAGGTAAAAGTGTATATCGGATTTAATGAAGAATTAGCTCATCAAGTGTATGCGGGAAGTGATTTATTCTTAATGCCATCACTATTTGAACCATGTGGACTTGGACAACTTATCGCATTAGCGTACGGTACAATTCCGATTGTAAGAGAGACAGGTGGATTAAATGATACTGTACAATCTTATGACGAAGAAACTGGAGAAGGAAATGGTTTCAGTTTCACGAACTTTAATGCACATGACATGTTGCACACGGTTCGTCGTGCAATTGAATTTTATCATGATAAACCGGTATGGGAGCAGCTTGTAAAACAAGCTATGACTGAAGATTACAGCTGGGAGAAATCAGCTCTTGCCTATAAGAAATTGTATAAAAGTCTCATGGAATAACATGTAGGTGGTGAAGAAATGTTTACTCATGTTGAAAGTTTTAAATCAGCTTTTCTAGAAAAGTTAGAGACGATGTATGGTAAAAGTTTTAAAGACTCTACAACTCGTGATCAATACAATACGCTTGGGTACATGGTACGTGAGTATATGAATAGTCAATGGATTGCAACGAACGAAAGTTATCGGTCTGGAGAGCAAAAGCAAATGTATTACTTATCCATTGAGTTTTTACTTGGGCGTTTGCTTGGAAGTAACATATTAAATTTAGGCATCAGGGATGTCTGTGAGCAAGGACTTTCTGAGCTTGGTATTTCGTTGCAAGAATTAGAAGAAGTGGAAGCAGATGCAGGTCTTGGAAATGGTGGACTTGGACGATTAGCAGCTTGTTTCCTTGATTCACTTGCCTCTTTAAACTTACCAGGTCATGGCTGTGGAATTCGTTACAAACACGGCTTATTTGATCAAAAAATTGTGGATGGTTATCAAGTTGAATTTCCAGAACAGTGGCTCCTTCATGAAAACGTATGGGAAGTAAGAAGGCATGATCAAGCTGTAGAAGTAAGTTATTTCGGCAATGTTGAACCGCTATACATTGATGGACGTTTAGAGTTTAGGCATACGAACGCAGAAGTAATTATGGCAGTACCATATGACGTTCCAGTAGTAGGGTATGAGACGAGTACTGTAAATACACTTAGACTTTGGAATGCTGAACCAGTTCCTTTCCCGCAAAATTGCAAAGATATTTTAAAATATAAGCGTGAAACAGAGGCGGTATCGGAGTTTTTGTATCCAGATGATACGCATGATGAGGGGAAAATACTTCGTTTGAAACAACAGTATTTCCTCGTATCAGCAAGTCTGCAAAATATCGTTCGTATGCATAGAGAAAGATATGGTGACCTTCGTCAATTACATGAGAAAATTGCGATTCATATTAATGATACACATCCAGTTTTGGCGATTCCAGAACTGATGCGTATTTTATTAGATGAAGAAAAACTAGCATGGGAAGAAGCTTGGCACATAACGACGCAAACGATTTCTTACACGAATCATACGACGTTATCAGAAGCGCTTGAAAAGTGGCCAATTCACATTTTTAAACCGTTATTACCGAGAATTTATATGATTATTGAAGAGATTAATGAACGTTTCTGTCATGAACTTTGGGAACGTTATCCGTATGAATGGCATCGCATTGAAGAGATGGCGATTATTGCGCATGATCTTGTGAAAATGGCTCATTTAGCAATTGTCGGTAGCCATAGCGTAAACGGTGTAGCAAAAATTCATACGGAAATCTTAAAGCAGCGTGAAATGCGATTGTTCTATGAATTTTATCCAGATAAGTTTAATAATAAAACGAATGGAATCGCTCATAGACGCTGGTTAATGAAGGCAAATCCGCAGCTGACAAACCTGATTTCAGAGGCAATTGGAACAGAGTGGAAGAAAGAACCGATTAAGCTTCAAGCGCTGCAAACAGTCCAATATGATGCGAGTTTCCATGAGAAATTTGCAGAGGTAAAACAAGAGCGTAAAGAGATTTTAGCAGAGCGTATTCATAATAAAATGGGGATTACAATTGATCCAAATTCTATTTTTGATGTGCAAGTAAAAAGACTGCATGCTTACAAACGACAATTATTGAATGTTCTTCATATTTTATATTTGTATAATCGTCTGAAAGAGGATGCTAGTTTTACATTTTATCCGCGTACTTTTATCTTTGGAGCGAAAGCATCACCTGGCTATTACTATGCGAAAAAAATTATTAAATTAATAAATGAGCTTGCAAGGAAAGTGAATAATGATCCGTATGTGAGTCAATATATGAAAGTTATCTTTCTAGAAAACTACCGAGTTTCTTTAGCGGAAGATATATTCCCAGCAGCGGATGTTAGTGAGCAAATTTCAACTGCGAGTAAAGAAGCATCGGGAACGGGTAACATGAAATTTATGATGAATGGTGCGATTACAATCGGAACGTTAGACGGTGCTAACGTTGAAATAAAAGACCGGGTCGGTGATGATAACTGTTTCATTTTTGGCTTAACAGCGGAAGAGGTTCTTCATTACTATCAAAATGGTGGATATCGTGCAAGTGATTATTATCACCACAATATGCATATTAAGAAAGTAGTAGATCAACTGACGAATGGTTTCTTTGCACAGTCGGGAGCTGAATTTGAAGCAATTTATGATTCTCTCGTTATTCAAAATGATGAATATTTCGTTCTGCGAGATTTTGGTCCATATGCGGAAAGGCAAGAAGCTGTTGGTAGAGCTTATGAAAACCGAACGAAGTGGCTAGAAATGTCGATTTTAAATATTGCACAATCTGGTCATTTTGCGAGCGATCGAACGATTTTGCAGTATAGTAATGAGATTTGGGGTATTGGTAATGCGGTTACACAGTATTAAGTAAAAGTCCCTTTTGAAGGGGCTTTTCTTTATTAAGTTGAAGTGGGGTGTATAGGAAGGTACATTGAGACAAAGTGTAAAAATGAATAATACATATAGGGATGCTAAAGTGTATTCACTTTTAAAAGAGGAATATAATCGCTTAAAAAACCGAGCTTAATTTCATTAAGCTCGGTTTTCTTTTTTTGCTTAAGAAAGAAATGGGATGGCGGTGTATATGATACCTGTGCCACCATATTCTCCTGTCGCAAAGTATGAAAATGTAAAGAAACCTGTAAACGAAAAAATTACAATGAGAAAAAGTGCAAAGATAAATTTTAGCATGTAAGGTCCCCTCATCCAAAAGTAAATTCATATATCATTATAGTATGCGAAAATTTAATTTCCAATTGTTTACTGGTTAAAAATGAGAAGTCAGACATGTTTTGTATGTTGTCATGGCATGATTATTTGTAATGGATTTTGTGTTTTTTGTAAAAGTCATATTGTGATGAACGTGTGCATATTCCCAGTCTTGTTCATTAAAATGGACATTACGCGGAGGGAGAAGAGGAACGACATCAAATAAATTAACGAAGCGAAAGCTACTAGCTACTTGCAGTTTATAATAATTACGAAATGCAATATCCCCCACTTTCGGAGAGGCAAATGTATAAAGACCGTACTGTGCGAAGGCGGTGTTGATACGCGCATCTAGTATATGTAGTGTAGCGAGCGCGCCGCCTAAGCTATGACCTGTTGCAAGAAGTTTTTTATGGGCTGGTAATGATACGAGCATATCCATAATAGAATCTCGGCAAGATTCATAAATAGAAAGAAAGCCGTTATGGACATTTCCGCTATTTAAAGCATATGGATATGGTTTTTGATTGACGAGTGAATCGATAATCCATTCGGTATCTGTTTGTGTCCCGCGAAAAGCTACGATAATAGTATCCTCAGATTCTAGTATGAATCCAAACCAATCTGTCGTTTGAATGGTTTTTCCTTGAAAGCCTTGTACATATTGAAAACCATCTGGTATTTCGAAAATCCCATTTTGTTTATATTGTTCATACGTTAACTCACAACAAGAAGCTAACAATATGGCAGTATCTTTATCAAAGGATAGAGGAGTACGCATTAAGGAAGCCCTCCTTAAGAAAAGGTATAGTTTAATATATGCAGTGAGGGACTTGATTCATTCGTTTGGATGGGGGAAATAGTTTGTATCGCTTAACTAAAGCAGTGGATGAAATGATATCGACTTATCGACGAATAATAACAAAATAAAACAGCGCCCCATAAGGGCACTGTTTACTCTTTTCCATCTAATAAACGGCCAAGGCCACCTAAAACGCTGCCTTCACCAGTACCCTGAGCTGCTGGGCTTGTCAGGCGTGCTGCTAAGCGGCTAAGTGTTAAGGATTGGATCCAAACTGTTCCAGGTCCTTCTAACGTTGCGAAGAATAAACCTTCTCCGCCAAATAGAGCTGTTTTTACTTTTCCAACGAACTCGACATCGTAGTTAACGTCTTTTGTCATTGCAACGAGACAACCTGTATCGATGCGAAGCTTTTCGCCAGGTTTTAATTCACGCTTATATACAGTTCCGCCTGCATGCATGAAAGCAAGTCCATCACCTTCGAGTTTCTGCATGATGAAACCTTCACCACCAAAGAAACCAGTTCCGATTTTTTTTGTAAACTCGATTCCGATAGAAACACCTTTTGCTGCACAAAGAAACGCATCTTTTTGGCAAACTACTTTCCCTTGATATTCTGTTAAATCTACAGGAACAATTTTACCAGGATAAGGAGCAGCAAATGATACGTGGCGCTTGCCGTGACCTGTATTCGTAAATACAGTCATAAACATGCTTTCACCTGTAACGAGACGTTTACCAGCGCCCATTAATTTTCCAAATAAACCTCCAGATGGGCCAGAACCATCACCGAAGATTGTTTCCATTTCGATGTAATCTTCCATCATCATCATTGCGCCCGCTTCTGCAATCACGCTTTCTTCTGGATCTAATTCAATTTCAACGAACTGCATATCGTCGCCGTATAACTTATATTCGATTTCATGTGCCTTCATTCTTATCACCTCGTATGTAATAGATACTTATATTGTACAGAATTTAATAGGATTAGAATACTTTAGTTTTGTTAATTTTCAAATTAAGTGGAACTTTAATCAGTGGGGGCCATCCCGCACTGATTATCTGCCCTCACCAATTGGGCTTTTACTGTCTGCAAATAGCGAGATAAAATATGAATATGGAAATTCAACATTATATTAAAATTATAAAAAAATGATGAGATGAAAGTGTTCTCATTTGACGTTTTCAATATAGCATGATATAGTGAAAGCACTATTGAGCTACATAATGTGGTACGGAAATAAAGCACGTTGTATTAAAGGCTGTAAGCTTGTTATACATTCATGTCCTTTATATCCACCTTTTCATGTGGATTCATAGTTTCATTTTTATTTAGGAGGTACATGACATGCAAACAGGTAAAGTTAAATGGTTTAACGGCGAAAAAGGTTTTGGCTTCATCGAAGTTGAAGGCGGAGAAGACGTATTCGTACATTTCTCAGCTATCCAAGGCGACGGCTTCAAAACTTTAGAAGAAGGTCAAGAAGTTTCTTTCGAAATCGTTGAAGGAAACCGCGGACCACAAGCAGCTAACGTTACAAAAAACTAATTAGCTAGCGATAAAAAGCATTCCGATTTTCGGAATGCTTTTTTTTATTCTTTGGAACTAGATTCATTTGAAGATAATTCGCCCTTAAAGGTACGCTCTTCAAAGTCATCAAGCATTTGTTCATATTCTTCATGCTCTTCCGTAGCGAAAACTTGCGGATTTTTTCCATACATATCTGTACCGATAAAGTTTTCGAAGTCCTCTACGTAGCCTACATTTTCCTCGCTATTTACGTACATGCCATTATAGTTTTTGGAATCTTGTCTTTCTAAATCAGACGGTGTTTCAGATGTTCCGTAATTTGCGACATCTTGCCAAGCATCTTCTGCATCGTACTCAACAGAATGGTCTTCATCGTGTTTGTGGAAAGAAGGAGACAACACTTCTTCTTCGACTGGGCGTGTATTCATATTTAATTTACTTGTCGTGTGCTGTATGCATGTTGTAGCAGTCGGCATTGCTTCCAATCTTTCAAATGGAATTTCTTCACCAGACACTTCGCAAATGCCGTACGTACCCGCTTCTATTTTTTGTAGGGCGTGTTTCGTATCCTCTAGCTGTTTATGCCAAAGTTCAATAAGTCCGAAGTCTTTTTCACGTTCATATAGCTCTGTTGCCATATCAGCTGGATGGTTATCGTAGCTAGATAATTCTCCAACGGAATCACGTTCAGATGCACGATCTTCATTTTCATGTGTTTGTATCGTTTGCTCTAGTTCTTGTTTTTGTTTTTCTAAAACGGATTTAAATTGATTTATTTGTTGTGGAGTTAACATAGTCGTCCACCTTCCTACAATTCAGTTTCTTTACATAGTATGAGCGTCGAGAGTAGGAATTATGAGTTGAAATTGGTATATGAAAAAAGAGCTGCATAAGCAGCTCCTTTCTATAGGAAATATCCAAGTAATAATCCGATTCCCATGAGGAGACCGAAGATTGTATTTGTTTTTGCTGTTGCAATCATCGCAGGTACCATTTCCATTGGAATACTTTTGCCGATAAAGCCTTTCGTCGCTTTAAATGCTTTCGGTGCGCTCAAAAATACGATAAGCATCCATGGTGATGCGATGTTAACGATAATTAAAGCGATTGTCCAAATGTAGGAAACGATAAACATAGAAGCAAGTACACCAACTGCTCTTTCACGTCCAACGAGAATTGCTAACGTTTTACGACCGTTTTCTTTATCGCCATCTAAGTCACGAATATTATTGGCTAGTAAAATGGCACCAATTAAAATGGAGCTTGGAATAGATAGTAAAATGACTTCTGATGTTACAGTTCCAGTTTGAATAAAGAATGAAATCCCGATAATAATGACACCCATAAATAATCCGGCTGTTAACTCTCCGAATGGTGTATATGCAATTGGAAGTGGGCCGCCTGTATAAAGGTAAGCAACGGCCATACAAACAAGACCGATTGCAGCAAGCCACCAGCTAGAATTCATACAAATATAAACACCTAATAGTATTGCGATGCCGAAAAATCCAAATGCTAAGTTAAGCACTGTTTTTGGCTGAATGCCATCGCGAACGATAGCGCCGCCGATACCAACTGAACCTTCGTGATCGAGTCCTCTTTTATAATCAAAGTATTCATTAAACATGTTTGTTGCTGCTTGAATGAGAAGACAAGCAAGAAGCATTATAAGGAAAAGAGGGAGATGTATTTGATTTATACCTCCGACCTGCATCGCATAGGCTGTTCCGATGAAAACAGGAACGAAAGCTGCTGTTAATGTATGGGGACGTAGTAAACTCCACCAAATGCGCCAGCCTGTTTGTTTACTTGGCTTTGGCGCCGTAGGAGAGGAATTCGTTTCGACGTTCATTTCCATGTTGATTCCTCCTTTGGTCACATATTGTACACAACTAAGTGTAGAAAAAGCATCATTTAGTGTCAACGTTTATTTTCTAGGAAGAGAAGGTGAATTTCTCAGAAATGCTAAACGTTGACAGGCCTTTCGTTTGAGGTGTATCTTAAAATCAAGCGTAATTATGACTATTTTTCGCCCATAGGGGGGAGACAATTGTGATTCAAACGAAACAAATAGGCTTGCAAGAAGTTTTGAGTGCGGCCATTAAGCGTGCAACTGATGAAAAAATATTAGTGAGCTTTGTAAAACAAATAGACTGGATGGATCCGCTTCTGTTTTATGCAGCAGGAAAAAGGATTGCATTCGAAAATAGATGTTATTTTGCAGACCCAGCTCAGCATGTAATATTTGCTGGAATTGGCTCTGTTTTCACTATAGCAACTTCTTCTCACAAACGCTTTCAAACTGCTCGTGACGAGTGGGATAAAGTAAAAGAGAAGGCATTTGTACAAAGAGAAAGATACGAATTTGGAACAGGTCCTCTTTTATTTGGTGGCTTTTCATTTGACCAAGAAAAAGAGAAAACGGACTTATGGAAAGAATTTGATGATACGACATTTTCACTACCGGCATTTTTATTAACTGTAAAAAATGAAAAAGCATGGTTAACAATGAATACATTCGTTTCAGCAACAGATTGTGCAGAAACTCTTTATAACGAAATTGTTTCTTTAGAAGAGAAAATTTTTGAGGAGAGTAAATGTGCACTAGAAGGATCGAAATTAACAGTTACTTCTAAAGTAGAAGTGGATCCGAAAGGCTGGATGAAGGCCATTGAGAAAGTGCAAGATGAGATGAAGCAGGGGAACGTACAGAAGGTTGTATTAGCGAGGGAGCTAAAAGTAGAGATGAATCATCCTATTGATTCTGCTCTTGTTTTAGAAGCGCTTCGCATTGGACAACCGGATTGTTACGTATTTTCTTTTGATTATAAAGGAGCATGCTTCTTAGGAGCGACGCCAGAGAGATTAATTCGCAAAGAAGATGAGAAGTTTACTTCGATGTGTCTTGCTGGTTCAACTGGTCATGGTCAATCTATAGAAGAAAGTAAACAAAATAGTAATGCGCTTCTTCATGATGAAAAGAATTTAGCTGAACACGGTTATGTTGTGAACATGATCAGGTCCGTATTAAATGAGCACTGCGAATCCGTTAATATTCCGGAAAGTCCGGGCTTATTAACAACGAAAAATTTAATTCATTTATATACGCCTGTAGAGGCAAAAGGCGATGCGAGTCTTTTAACAATGGTAAAAGAATTACATCCAACACCAGCTCTTGGCGGGACACCTCGTTTGGAAGCGATGAAACTGATTCGTGATGTTGAATTGTTAGACAGAGGATTATATGGTGCACCGATTGGCTGGATAGATGATGAAGGAAATGGTGAATTCGCGGTTGCACTTCGCTGCGGGTTATTAAATGGCGAGAAAGCATCCTTATTTGCCGGTTGCGGGATTGTAATTGATTCAGTACCGCAACTTGAATATGAAGAAACAAGTTTGAAGTTTAGACCGATGCTTGGTGCTTTGGAGGAATTAATGAAATGAACAATCATATAGAAGCATTATCATATTATTTAGGCGCGTTCGTGGATGAACTGACGCGTCTAAATGTATGTGATGTTGTCATTAGTCCAGGCTCACGGTCAACGCCGATAGCTCTACTAATGGAACAACATGAAGGAATGAACACATATTTACATGTAGATGAAAGATCAGCAGGATTTTTTGCACTCGGTATCGCAAAAGCGAAAAAACGTCCTGTTGCATTATTATGTACGTCAGGAACGGCAGCAGCGAATTATTATCCAGCTGTATGTGAAGCTTTTCATTCACGAGTGCCGCTTATCGTCTTAACGGCAGATAGACCGCATGAATTAAGAGATGTCGGTGCACCACAAGCGATGAATCAATTCAATTTATACGGTACGTTTGTGAAGCAATTTACAGAGATGGCACTCCCAGAAGCGAGTGAAGCGATGTATCATTACGCTCGCATGACGACGCAGCGCATGATAGCAGGTGCTTGTTTAGCACCGCAAGGACCTGTGCATCTTAATTTTCCAGTTCGCGAACCGCTTATCCCGGACTTCTCATTAGAAAGTTTATGGGATAAAGGACGCGGGGAATATACAGGAGTAGTTCAGCAAGGGAACGTGATGATGCCGAGTGAATATGTAGATTCTCTTGTAGGGCGCCTTTCACATATGGAAAAGGGGCTTATTATTTGTGGAGATGATAGCCATTCGGAAATCGCAGCGTTTGCGGCAGAATTAGCTGAAAAAACGGGATATCCAATATTAGCGGACCCACTTTCTAATATTCGTAGTGGACACCACGATAAAACGATGGTAATCGACTGTTACGATACATTTTTACGAAATGAGCTGTTAAAGGAAACGTGGAAGCCAGAAGTTATGATTCGCTTTGGCGGTATGCCTGTTTCGAAAGCATTAACGCAGTTCATCAAAAAACAAACGAAAGCCGTTCATATCGTTGTTGATGAATCTGGGCAATGGAGAGACCCAGCTCTTGTTGCGACAGAAGTTGTCCAAGCAAGTGATATTGCATTTTGCAGTGCACTAATAGAAAAAATGCCAGTTATGAAAAAGAATGATTGGTTCGGAATGTGGAAACATATAAACGAAAAAACGAAGGAAACGCTTCGTGAGATGGAAACATATGAAACGGCATTTGAAGGGAAAGTTATTACGGATATTGTCCGCGTATTACCAGAAGGGGCAACGTTATTTGCAAGTAATAGTATGCCAATTCGTGATACAGATTCATTCTTCTTCACATCGGATAAAAATATTCAAGTGATGGCAAACCGTGGTGTAAATGGGATTGACGGAATCATTTCGACAGCTTTAGGAGCGAGCATTATTTGTGAACCGCTCGTATTAGTGATCGGTGATTTATCATTTTATCACGATTTAAACGGATTATTAGCCGCAAAATTACATGAATTAAATATAACAATTGTCGTTGTAAATAATGACGGTGGCGGTATTTTCTCATTCTTACCACAGTATGAGAAAAAGGAACATTTCGAATCGTTATTTGGAACACCGATTGGTCTTGATTATGAGCATGTTGTCAAAATGTACGGTGGTTCATTTAGCCGTGTAAATGGTTGGGAGCAATTCCGAGAAGAGGTACAAAAAGGAACAAGGGCGGAAGGTTTACATGTTGTAGAAATTTGTACGAACCGTGATGAAAACTTAACATTGCACCGTAAATTATGGGCAAAAACGCAGGACGTAATTACTACGTCTTTGCAAGGTGAATCAAAATGAACGTAACGCTGCAAGGTGTATCGTATGAATATGAAGTAGTCGGAAGCGGGGAACCACTTCTACTTCTTCATGGTTTTACGGGGAGTATGGAAACGTGGCGTTCCTTCGTTCTTTCTTGGAGCGAGCAGTTTCAAGTCATTTTAGTAGACATTGTTGGGCACGGAAAAACGGAAAGTCCTGAAGATGTGACGCATTATGATATTCGAAATGTGGCATTGCAAATGAAAGAACTGCTAGATTACCTTCATATTGAAAAAGCGCACATACTCGGCTATTCAATGGGCGGTAGATTGGCGATTACGATGGCATGCCTATATCCAGAATATGTGCATTCTCTTTTATTAGAAAATTGTACAGCTGGGCTCAAAAGTGAAGATGAGCGGGAAGAACGTCGTGAAAAAGATGAGCGACTTGCTCATAAAATTGAGCGAGAAGGCATCAAAAGTTTTGTATCTATGTGGGAAAATATTCCGCTGTTTGAAACGCAAAAAAATTTAGCACCAAACCTACAAGAAGCGGTGCGAAAAGAGCGACTTGCTAACAATCCAAAAGGGCTTGCAAATAGCTTGCGCGGCATGGGAACAGGGGCTCAGCCTTCATGGTGGAACGAGCTGCAAAACTTAAAAATGCCTGTTCTTCTAATGAATGGAGAGCATGATGAAAAGTTCTTTCGTATATTAAAAAACATTGAAAAATGCGTCTCTGACGCGAAATTTGTCAAAATTGATGGTGCTGGCCATGCAATTCATGTGGAACAACCGGAAAAGTTTGATACAATAGTAAAGGGATTTCTAAAAACTATGCAGTGATGCTTTTTTCATCTAAGAAGGAAGTTACACTTATAGAGGAGATCAGAAATATATAAGGAGGTAATAGTAATGGCTATTGAATGGGTAACAGAAGGCAATTACGAAGATATTATTTATTCAACATACAATGGTATCGCAAAGATTTCGATTAACCGCCCTGAAGTACATAACGCATTCCGTCCAAAAACGGTAATGGAGTTAATCAATGCATTTGCACACGCTCGTGATGATGCAAATGTTGGCGTTATCATTTTAACAGGTGAAGGTGGACGTGCATTCTGTTCTGGCGGCGACCAAAAAGTTCGCGGTCATGGTGGATATGTAGGTGAGGACCAAATCCCACGTCTAAACGTGTTAGACTTACAACGTCTAATTCGCGCAATTCCTAAACCAGTTATCGCAATGGTAGCAGGTTATGCAATTGGTGGAGGACACGTACTTCATATCGTATGTGACTTAACAATCGCTGCAGACAACGCTGTATTCGGACAAACAGGTCCTAAAGTAGGAAGCTTTGACGGTGGATACGGAGCTGGTTACCTAGCTCGTATGGTAGGTCATAAGAAAGCTCGCGAAATTTGGTACCTATGCCGTCAATATAATGCACAAGAAGCGCTTGATATGGGCTTAGTAAACACAGTAGTACCATTAGAAGAGCTTGAAGCAGAAACAGTACAATGGGCACAAGAAATCTTAGCAAACAGCCCAATGGCACTTCGTTTCCTAAAAGCTGCATTCAACGCAGACACAGACGGTCTAGCTGGTATTCAACAACTAGCTGGAGATGCAACGTTATTGTATTACACAACTGACGAAGCAAAAGAAGGTCGCGACGCGTTCAAAGAAAAACGCAGTCCGGACTTCGGTCAATTCCCTCGTTTCCCGTGATCAAACCAAAAGCGAAGCCGACTGCTTAGCCCCGTTGGCTAAGGTTCTTTCGCACAGAAAGTGTTTTTTACTTTCTCGTGCGGAAGGTTCTTAGACGGAAGGGGCTAGGAGGCGTAGCTAGATGAGATCAACTGGAAACAAAACAACTAAGAGACTTGATGTCATATCAAGTCTCTTTCTTTCATGAAAGGAGAATGGATGATGGAGACGATGCCAAATTGGTTAATGCAACGTGCATTTTTAACACCAGATCGCACTGCAATTGAAATAGAGGAAGAGAAAGTTACTTTTATGGAGCTGCATGGAAAAGTAGTATCTGTTTGTGAGCACCTTTCACATGTTGGAGTGAAGCGTGGGCAAAAGGTGGCTGTTCTGATGAAAAATGGTATGGAGATGATTACAGTTATTCATGCCCTATCTTACGTAGGGGCAGTAGCTGTACTTTTAAATACGCGTCTTTCAAGAGAAGAGCTACTTTGGCAAATGGATGATGCTGAAGTTATTTGTTTAGTGACGGATCAAGATTTTGATGCTAATGCTGTTCCTGTCTATTCATTCGCTGAAGTGATGAATGGACCGAAGGCGGAAGCATCTATACAAGAAGAATTCTCTTTAGAAGAAGCGATGACAATTATTTATACGTCAGGGACGACAGGGAAGCCGAAAGGCGTTATTTTAACATACGGGAATCACTGGGCAAGCGCGGTTGGTTCTTCGCTTAATTTAGGACTTCGTGATGATGATTGCTGGTTAGCTTGTATGCCGATGTTCCACGTTGGCGGTCTTTCTCTTTTAATGAAAAACATTATGTACGGAATGCGCATTTTACTCGTTCCAAAATATGATGCGGACTTTATTCATAAAGCACTTCAAACGAGAGGCGTTACGATTATTTCTGTCGTATCAAAAATGTTAACTGATTTATTAGAGAGACTTGGAGAAGGAACATATCCCTCTTCTTTACGATGCATGTTACTTGGCGGAGGGCCAGCGCCGAAACCGTTATTAGAAACGTGTGTAGATAAAGGAATTCCTGTGTATCAAACGTACGGTATGACAGAAACATCATCCCAAGTTTGTACGTTATCTGCAGATTACATGTTAACGAAAGTAGGATCAGCTGGAAAACCATTATTTCAGTGCCAACTTCGTATTGAAAAAGATGGCGTCGTAGTTCCGCCGCATACGGAAGGCGAAATCGTAGTAAAAGGACCGAACGTAACAGGTGGCTACTTTAACCGTGAAGATGCGACGCGTGAGGCGATCAGAAATGGTTGGCTTCATACTGGTGACCTCGGTTATTTAGATGAGGAAGGATTTTTATACGTATTAGATCGCCGCAGTGATTTAATTATTTCTGGTGGGGAAAATATATATCCAGCTCAAATTGAAGAAGTATTGCTCTCTCATCCAGCGGTAGTGGAAGCGGGTGTTGTCGGTATGAAGGACGAAAGTTGGGGCCAAGTACCAGCTGCTTTTGTTGTAAAAAGCGGGGCGGTAACAGAAGAAGAAATTCTTCGTTTTTGCGAAGAGAAATTAGCGAAATATAAAGTGCCGAAGAAAGCGTGTTTCTTAGAGGAATTACCACGAAATGCTTCGAAGAAATTGTTAAGACGAGAGTTAAGACAATTAGTGGAGGAGATGTAGGTGGAGATAAAAAAAGCGACACTTCATATAACGGAAATGCCACTTGTAATCCCGTTTGCTGCAAGCTACGGAACGTATGAAAAGCGTGAGAGTATCGTCATTGAATTAGAAGATATAGACGGATACATTGGATTTGGCGAAGTCGTTGCATTTTCTGAACCGTGGTATACGGAAGAAACAGTGAAGACGGCACTGCATGTACTTCAGGATTTTTTATTACCTGATTTATTAAAGGCTGAAATTTCTCATCCGAATGAAATGCCGAGTTTGTTTCAGCATATAAAAAGAAACCGAATGGCAAAGGCCGGAATTGAAGGGGCTGTTTGGGATTTATATGCGAAGCGTGAAAAGAGCTCATTTGCGACATTGCTCGGCGGAACTAGGTCTGAAATTGAAGTCGGCGTTGTGATAGGGATTAATACAATTCCGGTTATGCTAAAACAAATCGAGCAGTACGCGGAAGAAGGATACGAGCGTTTTAAAGTGAAAATAAAGCCAGAGCATGATTACGGATTATTGAAAGAAATTCGTAAAGAGTTTCCAAGCATCCCGTTAATGGCTGATGCAAATTCAGCGTATACATTAGCTGATGTAGAGAAGTTGAAACGATTAGATGAATTTCAATTAATGATGATCGAGCAACCGCTAGCGGATTATGATTTTCTTGATCATGCACAGTTGCAAAAGAAAATGGAAACGCCAATTTGCTTAGACGAAAGCATCCATAGTTTAGAAGATGCACGCGTTGCGATTACACTTGGCAGTTGCCAAATCGTCAATATTAAGCCGGGGCGAGTGGGCGGATTAACAGAATCTATTCAAATTCATAATTACTGCATGGAACATAATATCCCTGTTTGGTGCGGGGGTATGGTGGAGATGGGGATTTCACGAGCACAAAATGTTGCGCTTGCTTCATTGCCGAATTTTACGATTCCAGGCGATATATCTGCTTCTAGTCGACATTGGGAGAAGGATATTATTTCACCAGAAGTGACGCTTGAGGGCGGGAAAGTGATTGTACCGCAAAGTGTTGATGCTGAGTATGAGGTAGATCGCGGGAGACTAGCAGAAATTACGAAGCAGCGTATTGTTTTTGCGCGATAAATGGAAGTTTCATTGGGCTGCCCGCAAATAACGGGAGGATTTTTTCGGTAAGTCGATATATTTGGAAAATAGCTGATATAATTCTATTTACTAAGGTTGCTCTAACGAGTAGCCTTTTTGTATTGTACAAATTGGCAAGACTAGTTTACAATCGAGCGTATAAAAATGGAATGAAAAAAAGGGGGAGTAAAATGAAGCGCATTTCAATTTTAATAGCGGATGATGAGGCAGAAATTGCTGATTTAATTGAGATACATTTAGAAAAAGAAGGTTACCACGTCGTGAAAGCAGCGGACGGGGAAGAGGCAATTCATATTATTGAAACGCAGCCAATCGACCTAGTTGTTTTAGATATTATGATGCCCAAAATGGATGGCTATGAAGTGACGCGTCAAATTCGTGCGAAGCACCATATGCCAATCATTTTCTTAAGTGCGAAAACGTCTGATTTTGATAAGGTGACAGGTTTAGTATTGGGTGCAGATGATTATATGACGAAACCTTTTACACCGATTGAATTAGTTGCACGTGTAAATGCACAATTACGTAGGTTTCTTACGTTAAATCAACCGAAAGTAGCGGAGAGCAAATCTGCTTTAGCCATAGGCGGAGTTGTGATTGATCCTGAGCGCCGAACGGTAGATGTGTACGATGAGAAAATTGAATTAACGCCAAAAGAGTTTGATATTTTATATTTATTAGCGAGCCATCCGAAGAAAGTGTACAATGTGGAAAATATTTTTCAGCAAGTGTGGGCGGATGATTATTTTGAAGGCGGAAATACAGTTATGGTACATATTCGTACGTTGCGGAAAAAGCTTGGGGAAGATAAAAGAAAGGATAAGTTAATAAAAACAGTGTGGGGAGTAGGGTATACTTTCAATGGCTAAAAAGATGAGAAGTTTTCGCTCGAAGATGGTTATGCTATTTGCGTTAAGTATGATATTAGCTGCTGGCATAACGTATTTCATTTATGAAGGATTACGGATTTATTATAAATTAGTCGTTCGTTATGAGGATCCGTTAGCTCAATTTCGTTCCATGGTAAGACAAATTGGGGATGTTAATTTCTTTTTAATTATTTTCATCCCTCTGTCCATTATGTTTTTCTTCTTCCTTACTAGGCCGTATTTAAAATATTTTGATGAGATTTCAAACGGAATTCATCATTTGGCGAACGGAGATTTTACAAATAAAGTGCGCGTTTCATCAAATGATGAGTTTGGATATATCGCAAGCGAAATGAATGTAGCAAGTGAGAAATTAAAGGAAGCAGTGGAACGAGGAGACTTCGCGGAAAGTAGTAAGGACCAGCTTATTGTTAACTTAGCTCACGATTTAAGAACGCCGTTAACATCTGTTTTAGGTTATTTAGACCTAATTCTTAAAGATGAGAATTTGACGAAGGAACAAATTAAACACTTTTCCACGATTGCTTTTACGAAATCGCAAAGGCTTGAAAGCTTAATTGATGAATTATTTGAAATTACACGTATGAACTATGGCATGTTACAACTAAATAAAAAGCCAATTGATATAAGTGAGCTGCTTATACAGTTAGATGAGGAATTATATCCGTTATTAGAGAAACATCATTTAGAAGCAAGGTTGAATGTTGATCCGCATTTACCGATTAACGGTGATGGAAAATTGTTAGCCAGAGTATTTGAAAACTTGTTAACAAATGCCGTTCGATACGGATATGATGGGCAATTTGTTGATATGAATGGGTATATCGATAATGAAGAAGTTGTCGTACAAGTTATGAATTACGGAGATAGCATTCCAGAAGAAGATTTACCGTATCTATTTGATATGTTTTATACAGGTGATAAGGCAAGATCAGAGCAGCAAGGTGGTACAGGCCTTGGGCTATTTATTGCGAAAAATATTGTTGAACAGCATGATGGGAAGATTTCGGCTGAAAGTAATGTAGTTAGAACAATATTTGAAGTACGATTGCCAAAAGACGAGAATGTAACAATTTAATAAAAATTTAAACTTTATCCCACTTTTTATTTTAATAGTTTTTTCTATTCTATACGTAAGTTACGTTAAGGAGGAACTAGAAATGAAAAAGTGGGTATTTATTTCTCTTTTTATAGCATGCACAATCTGTGTGGGCGTTTATATATCACCGTTATTTCAAAAGGAAATTGATGTGAAAATTGGCGGGGAAAATAGTGCAGGAAAGACTGCAAATATGGAAAAGATAGAGATTACAAAAGAACAAATTTATAAAGGGGATCTATTATTAGTTAATAAAGATTACCCAGTAAAAAAAGATAGTATTAGGTCTGACATTATAAATGTAAATCACAACAGTGAATTAGTAAGAGGTTACGTAATATTTGATAGAAATCTGCGTTTATCAAAGGATATTGTAAAAAAGTTTTTGAACGTTGTCGATGCGGCTGGAAAAGATGGCGTACAACATTTCTTAATGAATAGCGGGTATCGAGATTTTCAAGAGCAAAGTAAATTATATAAAGACATGGGATCTGATTATGCACTCCCAGCAGGATACAGTGAGCATAATTTAGGGTTATCACTCGACGTTGGTTCTACGCAAAAGAAAATGGAGAAAGCGCCTGAAGGAAAATGGATTGAAGAAAACGTATGGAAGCACGGCTTTGTATTACGTTATCCGAAAAATAAAAGCAATATTACAGGCATTCAATATGAGCCATGGCATATCCGTTATGTCGGCTTACCCCATAGTGCGATTATGCAAAAAAAGAATTTCACACTAGAAGAATATTTAGATTTCTTAAAAGAGAAAAAAGAAATTACAACCGATGTGGAAGGTAAGAAATATACGGTTTCTTATTATAAAGTTTCTGGGAATAGGAAAGTGAATGTTCCGGTGAATAAGCAGTATGAAATTTCGGGGAATAATATGGATGGGGTTATTGTGACGGTGCAGGAATAGGGGTTGTTCCGTTTTGGAGCAGCCTTTTCGTATATAAGAAAGGGATTGGCGTTTTTTGTCGGTAAATCGATATTCCTTGTCGAATCGTTGATATATTTTGAGTTATGATAGATATAATTGCAAAATCGTTGATATATTGTAAGTTATGATAGATATATTCGAAAAATCGTTGATATAATTTCTTATATTATCAGCATTTTGAGGAGTATCTTTTATTTCACTTTTAAACATTATAACGTTATATTTACTTCTTCCTTTTTTTGTGTTACGCTAAACGTGTGAAAAAGATATATAAAATGAAACTTTAATGTAAGCGTATTCTTATGGCTTCTTATAGAAAAGGGTGGAAGTACAATGACAGAACGATTCGTACTACGTAATGTGAAACGTGTGAACGGGGAAGAGATTGACATTGTAATTGAAAATAATAAAATCGCACAGGTGACGAAAGCTGGTGCTGGTGAGGCTGGAAAGGTTCTTGATTACTCAGGTACGTACGTATCGAGTGGCTGGATTGATTTACACGTTCATGCTTTTCCAGAGTTTGATCCGTATGGCGATGAGGTGGATGAAATTGGCGTTAAGCAAGGGGTAACGACAATTGTTGATGCAGGTAGCTGCGGAGCTGATCGCATTGCAGATTTAGTAAAAAGTAGAGAGCAGGCGAAAACGAATTTATTTGCCTTTTTAAATATTTCTCGCATCGGTTTGAAACGAATTGATGAATTATCCAATATGGAATGGATAGATAAAGAGAAAGTAATAGAAGCAGTAGAAAAGTATAAAGATGTAATCGTTGGGTTAAAGGCGAGAATGAGTAAGAGTGTCGTTTGTGATAGTGGAATTGAACCACTTCATGTTGCACGCTCTTTATCCCGTGAAACATCATTACCGATTATGGTACATATCGGTTCAGCGCCTCCTCGCATTGAGGAAGTTGTACCTCTTTTAGAAAAAGATGATGTCATTACACATTATTTAAACGGGAAAGAAAATAATTTATTTGATGAAGAAGGCAAACCGCTACCTGTGTTACTAGATGCAGTGAATCGCGGTGTTCATTTAGATGTTGGTCACGGCAATGCTAGTTTTTCTTTTAAAGTAGCAGAGGCAGCAAAGCGTCACGATATTGCCTTTCATACAATTAGTACAGATATTTACCGGAAGAATCGTATACACGGTCCAGTGTATAGTATGGCTCACGTTCTTTCGAAATTCCTTTACTTAGGTTATCCGCTAGAAGAAGTGATTGATGCGGTTACGAAAAATGCGGCAGAGTGGCTGAAAAAACCAGAGCTTGGCCGTATTCAAGAAGGCGATATTGCAAACTTAACTTTATTTACGGTGAAAGATGAGAAGGTTACGTTAATCGATTCAGAAGGGGATCAGCGCATTGCTGAAAGAAGAATTGATACGAAAGGGGTTGTAATCAATGGGTCATTCATTGAATGCTAAGTACGGATTAAAAAGAGTGATTAACGCGAGCGGTAGAATGAGTATTTTAGGTGTATCCGCTCCGACAGATACAGTTATGGATGCGATGAAACATGGTGGGCAAAATTATGTGGAAATTGCAGATTTAGTAGATAAAGCAGGAGACCATATTGCGAGAATTCTAGATTCAGAAGCAGCGGTCGTTGTGAACTCAGCATCAAGCGGAATTGCGCTTTCTATTGCTGGTATCGTTACAGAAGGAAATCGCCGTAAAAGTGAAAGACTTCATCAAGAAAGCATCGCGAAAAACGAAGTGATTATGTTAAAAGGTCATAACGTTCAGTATGGTGCTCCTGTTGAAACGATGATTTATTTAGGTGGCGGGAAACTAGTCGAAGTGGGTTACGCAAATGAAGGGAAAGCAGAGCATATTGAAGATGCAATTGGTGAAAATACAGCAGCGATTCTTTATGTGAAGTCTCATCATGCCGTGCAAAAAAATATGATTTCTGTTGAAGAAGCTTGGGAAGTTGCGCAGCGAAATAACATCCCACTTATCGTCGATGCGGCAGCTGAAGAAGATATTCAAAAATATGTGAAGTATGCAGACCTTGCCATTTATAGCGGTTCAAAGGCGATTGAAGGGCCTACTTCGGGTATTGTTGGCGGTAAACGAAAATATATTGAATGGCTGAAAGTGCAGTTACATTGCATCGGCAGAAGTATGAAGGTTGGGAAAGAAACAACATTTGGTTTACTTCAAGCTCTTGATGAGTACGGAGTAAAAGAAGATAAGAGCCAGCAAGAAAAAGAGTTGTTACAAGTACTTATGCCGCTAAAAGAATTAAACGGCGTACATGTAACGATCGTTCAAGATGAAGCGGGAAGAGCGATCTTTAGAGCTCGTATTCATATTAATGAGAAAGAGTTAAATAAATCAGCAAAAGACGTTGTAACAGCATTACGCGAAGGGGAAATCGCAATTTATACACGTGATTACGGAGTAAGACAAGGATTCTTTGATATTGATCCACGTCCACTTCAAGGTGATGACATACATGTGATTGAAGAAAAAATGAGAGAAATTGTAGGGGGAAACTAAAATGACAAACATTCAAAAACGTTTTTATAAAGGCCGCGTAGCATTAAATGTATTAGCGAACAATATCCAAAACGCGAAAGATATTTTCGAAGCAGCAGAAGGTTACGTAGTAGTCGGTGTTTTATCAAAAGATTACCCAACAGTAGAAGAAGCAGTTACAGCGATGAAAGCATACGGAAAAGAAATTGATGACGCTGTATCAATTGGGCTAGGAGCAGGAGATAATCGTCAAGCGGCAGTTGTAGCTGAAATTGCGAAGTATTATCCTGGTAGTCATATTAACCAAGTGTTCCCTTCAGTTGGAGCAACGCGTGCAAATCTTGATGGAAAAAATAGCTGGATTAATAGTTTAGTATCGCCAACAGGAAAAGTAGGGTACGTAAATATTTCTACTGGTCCCATTAGTGCGGCCGGAGAAGAAAAAGCAATTGTTCCAATTAAAACAGCAATCGCACTTGTACGTGATATGGGCGGAAATTCATTGAAGTACTTCCCAATGAAAGGGTTAGCTCATGAAGAAGAATATCGCGCAGTTGCGAAAGCGTGTGCGGAAGAAGGATTTGCATTAGAGCCAACGGGCGGAATTGATAAAGAAAACTTTGAAACAATTGTACGTATCGCGCTTGAAGCGAACGTAGAGCAAGTTATCCCGCACGTGTACTCTTCTATTATTGATAAAGAAACTGGTAATACGAAAACAGAAGATGTTCGTGAATTATTAGCAGTAGTGAAGAAGCTAGTTGATCAATATGCGTAAGAAAATTGCAGCATTTGGCGAAGTAATGATGCGCCTGCAAGTACCAGGATATGAGTTGTTGTCGCAAGCTAACACATTATATTACTCATTTTCTGGTACAGGTGTGAACGTTGTAGCCGCGCTTTCTCATCTCGGGCATGAAGGATTTCTTATTTCAACTTTACCGGAAAATTCGGTTGGAGATGCTGCGGTATCACACATTCAGAAATTAGGTATTCGTCCTTCGTTTATTTCAAGAGGTGGCAAATATGTCGGTATGTACTTTTTGGAAAATGGATTTGGCGCACGTGCAAGCCGCGTTACATATTCGAATCGATTAGAAAGTAGCTTCAATACGGCACCTGAAGAGATGTATCAATTTGAAGAAATCGCAAAGGAAATTGATATCGTTCATTTTTGCGGGATTACACTTGCGATGAATGATACTGTGCGCCAACATATGAAATCTTTAGCGAAAGCAGTTAAAGAAAACGGAGGCACTGTTGTTTTTGATTGCAATTATCGTCCGTCACTTTGGGGAGAAGACGGATATGAACAGGCGAAACCGCATTATGAAGAAATGCTTGCTCTTGCTGATATCGTTATGATGAACGAAAAAGATGCGATGTTTGTTCTAGGAATGAAAACAGAAGAGACGGAACGAGAGGCTCAACTTGTTGATCTTATTCCAAAAGTAGCTGAAACATATCATATTGCTACAATTGCCGGTACACATCGCTCTATTAATAGTGATAATACACACTCGCTTCGCGGGTTTATATGTAAAGATGGTGCGTTCACTTTTGCAAAAACACTTACGTTTTCTGTATATGATAGAATAGGTGCTGGAGATGCTTATACGAGCGGGATTATTCATGGCGAGATAAAAGAGTTTGCACCAGAGAAAGCTGTTTCATTTGCGTCAGCAGCTGGAATGCTTGCACATACAATCGTCGGTGATACGCCAATGTCATCAGAGAAGGATATACTTCGGGCAATGACGGCATCAGTAGGTGATGTAGAAAGGTAGTGGGTGTAACGGTGAACGTAACGAGGAAAAAAGGACCATTATATTTACAAATAAAAAACATTATTCGTGATCGAATATTGCATGGTGTATATGCGATTCATACGAATATTCCTTCCGAACCGCAATTAGAAGAAGAGTTCAAAGTGAGCAAAATTACAGTACGAAATGCGATTAAAGAACTCGCTCAAGAAGGGTATTTGGAAAAGAAAAGCGGTAAAGGAACGAAAGTCATCCGTAATACTTCTGCGACAAAACTGTCAAAGGGTAAGAAATTTACAGAAGTGTTAGTGGAAGAAGGATATAAAGTACAGAAGAAATTGCTAAAAGCAGAAATCGTTCAGAATGAAGAAGGAACAGTGCCATTTCGATTATTCGGTAAAGAGAGTTTTCGTATTGAACGTTTATATACGTTAAATGATGCACCGTACATTCATTATACGCACTATTTCTCAGCTAAAATGGCAAGTACAGATTTATCGGACTTTGATCTACAATCGCTTTACGATTTAGTTGAAGACCGAGGTATACATTTAGAAAACTTCAGAGATGAGTTCGCTGTTGGACTTGCGCCTAGTTTCGTTGCAGAAGCGTTAGGCGAAAAAGAGGGGACAGCGCTATTAAAACGTATGCGCTATTCTTACGATGAAGTTGGCGAAGTAATTGAATATAGCGAAGGCTACTACAATACAGAAATGCAGCATTATGTAGTGAATTATGACGTATAAAAAGAGGGGATTTTCCCTCTTTTTTTATAAAGTAAGGGGTAACTAACTGTTACGATTTATTTAACCAATTATAACGAAAGTTAATTAAATATATCAGTAAGCCCTGCTAGTCAAGTGATTGGTTAGTAGTGAGGGTTAACTGCGGGCAATCCCTAAAGCTGATTGAACTACAACGTGGCTAGAAATGGTGAGCGTGAATGTCGCGAAAGCAGAAAAAATCAATCAGATCGTGCAAGGTTAAATCCTAAACACTAGAACAATGGGTCTTCCGCCTCGAATCATCTAAGTCAAAAGTGATAAGATGAACGTTCAACGACTATCTCGTATAACTGACGAGAGTACACCACAAGCCTATGGTGGTGGAAAAATCCTCTATCTCTAAGGAGATAAACATATAGTCTGCGCTCATGTGAAAATATGAGAAGTTCATAAGAGAACTGGCTAAGGAATTGCGCCCTTAGTTGAACGAGATACATTTAATTAAATCTATCAAGTCTCATTGAATCCATCGAACGTATGTGCTATGTTAGATTCAATGAGGTAAGAATAATAATGAAATTTTTACGAGTTAGTCAAGTGTCAGAATTAACAGGTTTGCATCCGAATAGTCTCAGGAGAATGCTGGTGGAACACGCTACGATTCAGAAGAACAAATCTTTCATTAAAGGAGTTACATTCTGATGATATTGGCGAAGAAAGTTAGACTAATTCCAACGCCTGAACAAGAAAAAGTGCTTAGAAACCATGCTGGCGCTGCAAGATTCGCTTATAACTATTGTAAAAGAATGAGTGATAGATACTATAAGCTATTTGGGAAATCTGTTTCACAGTTAGCTTTACAGAAACGATTTACAAAGATCAAGAAGCGAAAGAGATATGAGTGGTTAAAAGACATTAATGCACAAGTTCCTAAACAGGCTTCAAAAGATTTTGATACGGCGAGGAAACATTCGTTCAAAAAGTACAAAAATGGTTATCACACTTCTTATAAATCCAAAAAAGATTTAATCCAAGGATTTTATGCCAATTATGAAAGACTGATTATAGGAAAGAAAGTAGTTCATATTCAGTCCATTGGAGAAGTGAAAACAAGCCAACAACTACCAAGAAACAAAAAAACATCAAATCCAAGAGTTACCTTTGATGGTCGTCACTGGTGGATTAGTGTAGGATTCCAAGAAGACTTTGAATCAAAGGAACTAACGAATGAGTCGATTGGTGTGGATGTTGGTTTAAAAGAGCTGTTTGTAGCTTCTAATGGTACGAAAGAACGAAATATAAACAAAGATGCCAAGATTAAAAAACTTTTGAAAAGGAAAAAGTCAGCGCAAAGAGATATGTCTAGGAGATTTAAAAAAGGTGTAAAAATTCAATCTGCCGGATATGAAAAAGCGAAAACTGAGCACCTGCGGTTATCTAGGAAAATTACGAATATCCGAAATAACCATATCCATCAAGCAACAGCTAAATTGGTGAAAACCAAACCAATGAGGATTGTTGTGGAAGACTTATCTATCTCAAACCTGTTAAAAAACAAAAAACTATCGAAAGCATTTTCCTTTCAAAAATTACACTTCTTCTTTCAATGTTTGTCATACAAGTGCGAGAAGTATGGCATTGCGTATGTAAAAGCTGATAAATGGTTCGCCTCAAGCAAGATTTGTTCATGTTGCGGAGTAAAATACGACCATTCAGTTCAACCGGAAGGACAGTGGAGTTTAAAAATACGTGAGTGGTGTTGTGCTTCATGCAATAGCCATCACGATAGGGATGTAAATGCGTCGATAAATTTATCAAGATGGGTAAAATAAATGCTTGATAATAGGAGGTAACGATACTGCCTCGTGTGGAGTGTTATACCCCTCGTCCCTTCGGGGTTGCGAGAACACGCTGAAGCACTAACTTGTGTAAATTTGATTGAATTGTATAGATTTAGTTAAGTTTATCGTATCGGAATGAGAGATGGATATATACTTATTAATCGTCACGTTACTTGCAATCGCCATTGTTATTTTAGGGGTATCATGGTGGAAATGGCATGCATTTATTAGTTTAACAGTTGCGAGTTTATTTTTAGCCATCATGTCTGGACTGAATTTAACGAAGATAGTGACTGCCTATGAAATTGGTGTTGGTAGTGTACTAGGGCATTTAGTTGGTATTTTAGCCCTCGGAACAATTTTAGGTAAAATGATGTCCGATTCAGGGGCCGGCATGCAAGTGGCAGATTTCTTTATTCGATTTTTCGGTGTGAAGAAACTACCTTGGGCTATGTTATTTGCAGGATTTGTTATAGGGATTCCTGTGTTTTTTGAAGTGGGTATTGTCATTTTATTACCACTCGTTATTTCCATTCGAAAAACGACGAAGCAAAATATATTATTAATCGCATTACCTGTTATTGCGGGATTATCTATTGTTCACGGGCTCGTGCCACCACATCCAGGGGCGATGACAGCAATCGGTATTTATAACGCGAACTTAGGAAAAGTACTTTTATATTCATTAATTATCGCGTTACCAACAGCTATTATTGCAGGACCAGTATTTGCAAAGTGGGTACATAAGAGGGTTATACCTGAAAATGAACCAGAGCTTGTTCGAGTTACGACTGTATCAACAGATTTACCGAGTCGTAAAGTTTCATTCTTTATTATTTTATTACCAGTTGTATTGATGATTTTATCAGTAGTTGCACCGTATATTTCATTACCGAAAAAGATAACTGAATTTTTTGTATTTATAGGGAGTCCAGTAATTGCTTTACTTATTTCATGTTTCGCAGCATTTTATTTACTTGGAATAAGACAAGGAATTAATAAAAAGATGATTAAAAAATTAACGGATGACAGTTTATTACCGGTCGGTTCCATTATTTTAATTATCGGTGCAGGAGGTGGATTTAAACAAATCTTAATTGAAAGCGGCGTTGGAACGGCGATTGCGCAAATGGCAGAACATATATCGTTATCACCAATTGTATTAGCTTTCATGGTAGCTGGATTAATTCGAATTGCAACAGGTTCAGCGACAGTAGCGTTAACGACAGCAGCAGGAATTGTTTCACCAGTTATTCAGCACATGTCTGGTGTGAATTTGGAGTTGCTTGTTATTGCAACCGGCGCAGGATCATTAATGTTTTCTCACGTAAATGATGCAGGGTTCTGGCTCGTAAAAGAGTATTTAGGTTTGACGGTGAAGGAAACGTTTAAAACGTGGACCGTGCTGGAGACGTTATTATCATTTATTGCATTTGGTTTTGCACTTTTATTGAATATGTTTATTTAGAAGATACCTTAATTGGTATCTTTTTTTGATGAAGCCCAATTTCTAAAACAAGCCCGTTTTTATGTAAGCCAAGCTTCCGATTTGCCCTGAAAACATAATATAAATGGAATCCCCTCATTTAGAACAAGAGGAACTTGTTATGAATGATACTAAAGGAGGAATAGGGTAATGAGCGAAAAGTGTGAACACAGACATGATGATTGTAACCGCAGACATGGGTGCGGAGGCGGTTTTGCGCTTCTAATCGTATTGTTTATTTTATTAATTATCATCGGTGCTAGCTGCTTCGGCGGAGGCGGTTCTTGTGGATACGGTGGTTACGGCGGTTACGCAGGCGGCTATGGTGGATATTGCTGCTAATTAAAAACTATTGAAAATGGCCTTGTGCAATATGCACAAGGCCATTTTCTTCATATCTTGATATGCTGTGATAATTTATTAATGTACAGAGAACGGATTAAGAAGAAGAAAATAATCTCGATAATCCCGAACAACGTAAGTATAATGATTAATTCTTTTAATAAAGGAAAAGCAAACATGCTTTGTAGAAACTTAATCGCAAATATTGTATGAATACCAGCAACGATATAAGGAATGAAAAATAAAATTCCTAATTGAATCGTTGCTGAACGAAACATTTCCGATTCTGTTAAGCCGAGTTTTGTAATTGTAATGTACTTTTGTTTTTCGGTCGTTAAGTCATTATACATACGGAAGTATAAAACACTAGCTGCCCCGATAAAGAAAATAAAGCCAAGAAATGCCCAAATAAAGAAAGTAGCAATTGAATTGCCTTTACTGTAGTGTAGATCATCCGCGGCTGTAGAAAGGGAAAATGGGACTTGAGCATCTTCTTCTTTATGTTTTTCATAAAAATCACGCACATCTTCACTTATAGTATGCGAAATATTTTTTGTCGGAGTAATTGAATTTTCCCAGTTCTCCACAAAATAATTATATAGCGTTATTGTTTCAATATGAGGAATCAAATTATCAATTACAGTATCTTGAATAACAATTAAATGGGGTAATAAGAAAGACGGCTCTATCCCTTTATTAATAAATCCTTTAATAGAGAACTCCTTTTTATTTGATCCGAGTGTAATTGTATTTTGTTTTGCAAATGGATTTGATACAAGATTTAAGAGTTCTGGCGAGTAACGAGAAATAATATAAACTTGTGTAGAATCAAGAGTTATTGCTGGTCTCTTTAATTGTTTGGCGAGTATGTTATAGTCACTCATTTTCATAAGAACAACGTCTTCTTTTAAAGCTGTATCTTTTAATACTGTAGATTTGTATTTATTGTATTGAAAATTAGCATTTGTAAGCTCCTTTTCAATTGTAGCAATGTGTTTTTGCTCTAATGCATCTTCACCTTTGGTTACGTATGTGAAGGGGAAAGGATATCGTTCTAATATCGAAGCTTTTGTATTGTTATTAGCGGCAAATAATCCGATGATAATTGTAAATGCAAGTGCTGATAACATAGAGACGATAAAGAGAACATTAATATTACTACGAGTACGGCTAGTTAAATCTGAAATCCATAACATATTTATTTGCTTCATATAAAACTTTCTTCGTCTTTTTAAAATGAAGATAAAGAGAAGAAATGTTTGCGAAAAGAATAGATATGTCCCGACTACTACGAGAGGCAAAATAGATAATATAATAAAGACTACAGAGCCATTCTGTACATTTTTTTCTGTTACGTAGCCTTGTGGATAACCGGCGATATAATAACATAATGTTAAGCAAATTAAAGCAAATATCGAAATAAGTATAGATGGTTTCTTTTCTTTGTCTCCTTTTTTTGTCCCCTTAATGAGTTGTGTTGTTTTACGAGTACGAATGAACATCGGTGTAAACGTAGAAACGATGAAAAATAAAATGATAAACGTTACTGTTGTAACGATGATTGCTTCTGTTGGCCAATATAAATAGAGACCTTTTGCATTTGTTAATTTAGAAGTAACGAGTAAGAAAAAGTTAGAAAAAACAAGACCGCCTTGAATACCAGCAAAGATAGCTAGTATTCCAATAATCATATTCTCAGTAAACAAAAGGCGTTTTAATTGTTTGTGTGAAATACCGAGAACAGTTAAAACGCCAAATTGTTGTTTCCGGACATTTAAAAATGTCCCGATAGAATATAAGAGAAAGAAGAACGAGAACAAAACGATAACAAACTGTGCCATACCAGCTAAGTTCATGAGCGGATCTTGTTCCTGCAATTTATTCATAATTTGTAAGCGCGGATGATACGCGTATACAGTAAATGAAAAGAAAACCATGATAGAAAACGCACTACTTACAAAATAAGCGAAATATGCTTTCGAATTGCGCGAGACATTTTTAAATGCGAATTGCCAAAATGTCATCCACGTCTTCCTCCTAATAATGCTAAAACATCTAATATTTCTTGATAAAACTTCTCGCGATATAATCCGCGGTGTAGTTCGTTGTAAAGCTCGCCATCTTTAATGAAAATGACGCGGTTACAATAACTTGCTGCAAACGGATCGTGCGTAACCATTAAAATCGTTGCATCTTCTTCTTTGTTTAATTTCGTAAATAGCTCCATTACATCAATTGCTGCTTTTGAATCTAAGTTTCCTGTCGGTTCATCGGCAAGTAGAAGGGAAGGATGATGAATAACAGCACGTGCTACTGCGGTACGCTGTGCTTGTCCTCCTGACACTTCAAAGATACGCTTGTCTAAAATATGATCAATTCCAAGCTTTTTTGAAATGTTATCAAGCTTTTCATCCATTTCTTTTAATGGAACATTATCTAATGTTAAAGGTAGTACGATATTTTCACCGATTGTTAGTGTATCTAGTAGGTTAAAGTTTTGGAAAACAAACCCTAACTCTTGGCGGCGGAAAATAGCTAACTTTTCCCTACGAAATGTGTGCGGTTTTTTTCCGTTAATCACGACATCACCAGAAGTAGGGGAATCAATTGTAGAGATAACGTTTAAAAATGTAGATTTACCGCTACCAGATGGCCCCATGATAGCAACAAATTCACCTTTATCCACGTGTAAATTTATATTTTTTAAAGCAGTATGAGGGACTTTTCCTTCATACACTTTTGAAACGTTTTTTATGTGTAAAACTTCTTCCATAGTAATCACCTTTCTGCTTTTTAAAACTTAATGTGTTGTGATAATTTTTGCATATAGAAGGAACGAATTAAAAGGAAAAATAAAATTTCAACTGTTCCAAAAATCATAAGTACGACTGTAATTTCAGCGAAGAACGAGAGATGTAATATGTCTTGTAGCATCTTTGTCGCAAACATCGTATGGATCGATGCCATAATGTAAGGGACAAAAAAAAGAATCGCAAGCTGAATTGTCGCTGAACGTTTCATCTCAGCTGCAGTTAAACCAATTTTCGTAATCGTTACATATTTTTCTTGCTCATTTGTTAAATCTGTATACATCCGGAAGTAAAGAACACTACCAGCACCGATAAAGAAAATAACACCTAAGAAAGTACCAATTAAGAAGAAGGAAGCGACATTTAGTTTCGTTTTGTATAGAGAATCGCTTGCTTCACTTGCATGAAAAGGTGGGTGCTCTGCTTGAATTGCGGCATTGTCATTATCAATTTTTGTTATAAATGCCGAACCGATGTTATGTGCTTTTTCCCAATCGTAAACTTTAAAGCTATATACATTCATTTGTTTTGAAACGGTGGATAATGCTTCTACATTTTCATCAGATAGTATGAGCAATTGGTATATTAAGCGATTTGGGAATGGGTTATAACCTTTATATTCTTTCACTTGTAGTTGTAAATTGTTTTGAGTAAGTGTAAGAGTATTTTTCTTTTCTTGATTATGAAGTGTTCCAATAACCTGATCATCTAAGTCTTTCATAAGAATATAAGATTCATTCTTATTCACCGTGAGCGTTTCCCAATTTAAAGCCTTAGCAAGTACATTATAGTCACTTTGTTTAATGGCATAATAGAGCTGCGTGTTATCTTCAGCTGAAGATACTTCATATATATCCGTTTTAAATTTTGTATAAGTAAAGTGCTCTTCATTAAATTTTTGCTCTAACCAGTTTAAATGTTCATCAGCTAACGTATTTTCAGTATGAGATAAATACGTAAACGGGAAAGGGTTTTTCCTAATTTCATCAAACTTTGTAAACTTCCCGAATCCATATAAGAATGTAATCATTGTAAAAGCGAGCGTCGATAGCATCGCTACTATAAAGAGCATATTAATATTCGTACGAATGCGCGATGCTAGATCAGAGATCCAGAGCATATTAATTCGTTTCATGTAAAACTTTCTTCGAGTTTTTAAAATACGAATAAGTAAAAAACTAATTTGTGAAAAGAAAAAGTATGTTCCAGCTGCAATAAGCGACGGAATGACAAATATACTAGAGATGGCATATAAAAGCCCAATGATGTCACCTAGTGACATAAAATACAGCGGATTTGCGGCTAACGCATATCCAGATATTAAACACGTCGCACCAAATAGAGAGATGAGCACGGATGCTTTTCTTTCTTTTTGTTTTGTTCCTTCTTTTAGAAGTCGTACAGCTTTTCTCGTACGAATGAGCATCGGTGTAAAAGATGATACGAGAATGAAGAGCCCAAGAAAGATGATAATCGTTAAAACGATAGCACTTGTAGGCCAATATAAGTATAAACCAGGTACATGCGTAATTTTGGCCGTAACTAATAAAAAGAACTGTGAAAAGACAAGTCCAAGTTGAATACCAAAAAATATGGATAGGACACCAATTAGCATGTTTTCTAGAAATACGAGCCTCTTTAATTGCTTTTGAGATATGCCAAGTACTGTTAAAATCCCAAATTGTCTTTTTCGTACTTTTAAGAAAGTACCAATCGAATATAGTAAAAAGAAAAATGAAAAGAACACAATGACAACTTCTGAAATTGTCATTAATATGCTTAGAGCATAATTCACGTCTGTCGTGTGCAATTTAGGATGAAATAAATAAACTGCAAATGAGAAAAAAATTGCGATGGAGAACGCACTGCTTACAAAATAGGCGAAATAAGCTCTGGCGTTCCGTGTGACGTTTTTAAATGCAAACTGCCAAAATGTCATTCACCTAGACCTCCTGTAGAGTGAAGAGGAAAAGGATATAAGAGATACCCTTTTCCCCTACTAAATACATTCATAAAATTTAACCATTCGTATACTCTGATAACTTTTGCATGTAAAAGGAACGAATGAATAAGAAAAAGACGATTTCAACTACGCCAAAAATAATAAGAACAGCTGAAATTTCTTTGAATAGTGATAAATCAATTACATCTTGAAGCATTTTTGTTGCAAACATTGTATGAATGGATGCCATAACATATGGAACGAAAAATAAAATGCTAAGTTGGATGGATGCAGATCGTTTCATCTCTGCATCTGTTACACCAATTTTTGAAATGGCTACATATTTTTCCTGCTCGCTCGTTAAATCAGAATACATTCTGAAGTAAAGAACGCTGCCAGCTCCAATAAAGAAAATGACTCCTAGAAATGTCCCGATTAGGAAGTACGCGGCACTTCCTGATGTGATTCTATATAATGAGCCTGCTGATTCATAGGATTGTATAAGGGGTCCTTCGTATTGGAATTCCTGTCGATCTCTTTGTATTTTTTGTATAAAATCATCAGCAATTTTATACGTCTTTTCCCAGTTTTCAACTTTATAATTGTACGCTGCTACATGCTTTGTTGTATTTGGTAAGTTGTTTACAACAGTGTCAGGTAAAATTAAAGTTTGATATGAAAAGTTAGATGGAATGGCCCCTGCTTGTTCATAGCCCTTTACTTGTAATTGCGTATTTGTGCTAGAAAGTGTAATAGACTTTCTATTGTAACTTGGCTCAAACTCGCTGAATAAGGTTACATAAGCGCTACCTGTTAAGACATATGCTTCATTATCGTTCATGAATAGTTGTTTCATTCGTAAGGAAGCTGCAAGTTTGTTATAGTCACTTTGTTTCATTGCATATATGTCATTATAAGCGGTTATACCCTCATCTTCTTTCAGTGGTGTTTCATATAAATCAGCCTTTATTTTTTTATAAGAGAAATTCTCTTTTTTTAATTGTTGTTCAAGCCAATTTAAATGATCGTCCACAAAAGGATTTGCGTCATAAGAAAAATAAGAGAATGGAAAAGGTGAACTTCGCGTAACCTCTAGCTTTGTAAACTTTCCGACTCCATATAGGAACGTAATCATTGTGAAAGCAATTGTAGATAGCATCGCTACAATAAACAGCATATTAATATTTGTTCGGATGCGGCTTGCTAAATCCGAAATCCAAAGCATATTAATCTGTTTCATATAAAACTTTCTTCTTTTCTTTAAAATATAAATAAGTAAGAAACTAATTTGCGAAAAGAAGAAATATGTCCCAATTGTAACAAGCGTTGGGATCACAAAAATACTTGAAACCATATATATAACGCCTACTTGTGGATTTATTGAGAAGAAATATTTAGGGTTTGCCGCTAAAATATAACCCCCTAATAAACAGATAGCACCAAATAGAGAGACGAATATGGATGGTTTTCTTTCTTTTTGTTTTCCACTATTAGCTTTTAAAAGATGTACCGTTTTTTTCGTCCGAATTAGCATTGGTGTAAATGAAGATACAGCGATAAAGAGACTAAGAAATACAATTGTTGTTAAAATGAAAGCATTCGTCGGCAAATATAAATATAGTCCTGGTAGATGTGTAATTTTCGCTGTTACTAATAAGAAAAATTGCGAAAAGACAAATCCAAACTGCATGCCGAAAAAGATAGATAAAATACCAATTAACATATTTTCAGTGAAAATGAGTCGATGTAATTGCTTTTTTGATATACCTAAAACGGTTAAAACACCAAATTGCATTTTACGAACTTTTAAAAAAGATCCGATTGAATAAAGTAGAAAGAAGAACGAGAACAAGACAATGATAACTTCTGAAAATATCATTAATCCTGAAATTTCAGAGACCATGCCAAAGTTTTGTAATTTCGGATGAAATAAGTAAACAGCAAACGAAAAGAAAACAGCAATGGAAAAGGAACTACTTACGAAATAAGCAAAATAAGCTCTGGAATTACGTGTTACATTTTTAAAGGCAAACTGCCAAAATGTCATAATACGTACCTCCCGCTAGAAGGCAAATATGTAGTTTTATTGCAAAAAATGTATGAGAGTAAGTTCTCATACATTTTGCTAGCATATGTCACGATCATGCTTCGGTCACCTTCTCCGTATGTTCTGCTTGATTACTTGCAGCGTTGTGGAAGATGATCTTAATCGTCGTTCCTTTACCAACTTCAGAATCTAGTTTGACAGAGTGACCTAAATAATCACAAATTTTACTTACAATATAAAGTCCCATACCAGTAGATTCTCCAAATGTACGACCGTTTTTCCCAGTGTAAAACGGTTCAAATACTCTTCGAATATCTTCTTGCGGAATACCAACACCTTCATCACGAACTTCTAAAATAATATCTTTTCCGTTTCGGTAAGCAGATAAGAACACTTTCTTTCCGCGCTCACCAGAGTAACGAACAGCATTCGTCATTAACTGATAGATGATAAATTTTAGCCATTTCGCATCAGAAGCAACTTTTAAATCAGAATGAACTTCTAAAACAGGGAAGACTCCGTTACGAATGAATAGTTCTTTTAGGCCGTTAATATTTTTTGTTACCGTATCTTTTAATGAAA
The DNA here is from genome assembly GCF_054353775.1 of Bacillus sp. 5w2. Lineage (NCBI taxonomy): Bacteria > Bacillati > Bacillota > Bacilli > Caryophanales > Bacillaceae > Bacillus > Bacillus sp. 5w2. Next base: position 48,724 of record NZ_JBTIWT010000017.1, read on the forward strand.
TTGTTTCGACATGGAAATCTTCATGGAAGTTATTTAATCTTGCCATATATAAAGCCATATCAAGCCCTTGGTTCAGACGATCTAATTCCTGTTTAAACTTTGGAATTAAATGTTCGTCTTCCATTTCTAGCACCATAAGCTGCATAACGGACACAGGTGTCTTCATTTGATGCACCCAGTGGTTAATGAATAATTGATGTTCTTGTTGTTTTACTTCATACGATTGTAGTTCTTTTTGGAATAGACGATACTGCGTACGCACGAGTTCATTTACACCATGAGGCATCGGAGCGGTTGCTCTTTCAATAAACGCATCTTCCATTTTTTCTGGTTGCTCACTTAACCTATGGTACATTCTACGATTGCGGACGTAACGGTAAGCGAGGAAACAAATAAATAAGTATAGGCTTAAAACGACGAAGTAAAATTTATTATTTTGAAATCCATCTACTGCATCATAAAGAACGAAGATGATACCGAAGTTTAATACGTACAGTAGAAAAAATGCAAAATGATCACGTAAAAATAGCTTCATGCTTATTCACTCCAAGTTGCGTTAAAACGATACCCAAGTCCACGTACTGTTTCAATAGCATTTTCAATACCAAGCTCATTGAACTTTTTACGAAGACGCGTAATGTTTACGTTTAATGTGTTTTCTTCAACGAAGCTCTCGTCATCCCAAAGGGCAGCTAATAAATCTTCACGGCTCGCTGTACGAGGGAATTTAGATAATAACATTTCTGCTAAAATAGCTTCTTTCTTCGTTAAAAGAACTTGCTCAGCACCGAAATGAATTTCTGGGCGTTCTGGGAATAGTTTTAAACCTTCTACTTCAACGATACGTTCAGAAATATTTGGCGCATAATCACCGTAAATACGGCGTAATTGACCTTTAATTTTCGCCATTACAACGTCGTAGTGGAACGGTTTTGTAATATAATCATCCGCACCGCTTTCAATCGCCATAATTTGCTCCATCTCACCAGCACGAGCTGAAATGAAAATAATTGGACAAGTAGATTCATGGCGAATTTGACGGCACCAGTAGAATCCATCGAATTTTGGTAAGTTTACATCAAGTAAAACAAGGTGTGGTTTTACTGCGTTAAACGATTCCATAATATCATCAAAGTTTTCAGTAACAACAGCGTCGTAACCGTACTTTTGAATGTGAGATTGCAGTAATGATGAAATATTTGGATCATCTTCAACGATTAAGATTTTGTACATAGGTATACTCCTCCTCAAAAAAACACTTGTAGCTATAGTGTACCATGTGTTTCATGTCTTTTCATTATGTTGAAATATAAGCTAGTAAACAGTATAAGTCAAAAGTGTGAAAAGTAAAAAAGGGCGCTGGATATAATTGACAAATAACGGTAATCAGTTTAATATTTAGATAAATATCTAAATGTCTAATTAGTGAGAGGAAGAAAGACATTGAATCAAGCATTCAAAGCATTAGCAGATCCAACAAGGCGAAAAATTTTAGACTTATTAAAAGAAGGCGATCTAACCGCCGGGGAAATTGCAGAACAGTTCAATATGACGAAGCCAAGTATTTCACACCACTTAAATGCACTTAAAAATGCTGAACTTATTCAAGATGAAAAGAAAGGCCAATTTGTTGTGTACTCTTTGAATACAACTGTATTTCAAGATTTGTTGACCTGGGTGTTTACGTTTACAAATAAGGGGGAAGAGGGGAAATGAAAAAACATCTTTTTGCAATTATATTAATTTTTATAACTTGTATCGCATGGGCGTTTGCTTGGCCTCATTTACCGGATACAATTGCGACACATTGGAGCGGTGGTAAGGTAGATGGCTATTCGTCTAAATTATATGGAATGATTTCTATGGTTGGAATTATGATTGCGTTATATATATTTCTAAATGTAATACCAAAGATTGATCCAAGGAAAGCAAATTATGAGAAATTTTCTAAAGCTTTTATGATGATGAATAACGGGATACTATTGCTACTATTTGTAGGAAATATAGATATTATTATAAGTGGACTCGGATATAACTTATTCATTAATCGGGTGCCTGAATTATTAGTTGGTATTTTATTTTTAGTAATGGGGAATTATTTACCGCAGTGTAAGCCAAATTTTTTTGTTGGGATGCGTAATCCGTGGACGTTAAGTAATGAAGAAGTATGGCGGAAAACACATCGATTTAGCGGAAAAGTGTTTGTGACTTTAGGGATTATTATGATTATAAGTGTTTTCGCCCCGGCTGATTGGAGATCTTATATGATGCTTGGGATTATAGTAGTTGCTGTCCTTATAACGAATTTATATTCTTACGTTTTATATAAAAAAGAAATGCAATTGTGAGCAATAAGTGATTGAACGGTACTAGTTAAATTTTATATGTATAGTTTCTATGTGTTAAGAAGTTCTAATACTCAGTGGGGATAATGAAAAAGCTCGCTGAGTAAATTTTTTGTTTGTAGGTCTGAAAATTCAGTTAAAAATATAGTTTGGGGGAAATTATATGTTAGAAATTATAAATTTTAGCAAGACATACAAAGGTGGCAAAAAAGCAGTAGAGCATTTAAATCTTACTGTTCAAGCAGGAGATATCTTTGGATTTATCGGGCATAACGGTGCGGGGAAAAGTACAACGATTAAGTCGTTAGTAGGAGTTATAGATTTTGAAGAAGGTGAAATTTTTGTTGATGGGCATTCAGTAAAAAAGGATCCAATTGCATGTAAGAGAGTAATGGCGTATATTCCTGATAATCCAGATTTATATGAACAATTAACAGGAATTCAATATTTGAACTTTGTTGCGGATGTGTTTAAAGTACCTGCGAAGGATCGGGAAGAACAGATACAGAAGTATGGAGATGCTTTTGAGATTACACCTTACTTGGGAGACTTAATTTCTTCTTATTCACACGGTATGAAACAAAAAGTAGCGATTATATCAGCGGTTTTGCATAAACCCAAATTATTAGTTTTAGATGAACCTTTCGTTGGTCTTGATCCAAAGGCAGCCGTAGTATTGAAAAGTATTATGAAGGAGCTGTGTGAAAAGGGAAGTGCGATTTTCTTTTCTACGCACGTTTTAGATGTGGCTGAGAAGTTATGTAATAAAATAGCGATGATTAATAGAGGGAAATTAGCACTTTCAGGGGAAGTGAATTCTTTAATAAAGGAAGGCTCGTTGGAAGAGCTCTTTATGAGGGAGCTTGCTAATGAATACTAATAGTCTAGGTCTTTTGAAAATCCGGTTGATAACGCAGCTCGGTTTAAATACTTTTAAATACGAAAAAGATAAGAAAAAGAAGCAGAATAAGATTTTGCTGACAGCATCTATTGCGCTAGTTGGTGTCATGTTAATGCTATATTGCGGAACCTCGGCATATGGATTGGTGGAACTAGGAATGAGCGAAATTATTCCAGTTTATGCACTAGTTATTAGCAGTGTATTAACGTTATTTTTCACTGTATTTAAGGCGAATGGAGAAATTTTTGCTTTTAAGGACTACGACTTTTTAATGTCATTACCGATTCGGGTAAGTACTGTTATTGCAAGTAGATTTTTGTATTTATACTTGCTGAATACACTCTTCTCAATCATAATCATGCTACCAATGGGAGTTGTCTATTTCATACATGAGAATCCATCAGTTTCTTTTTACTTCATGTGGTTCATCAGTATGTTTATAGCATCTTTAATTCCAACAACAATTGCAGCGATCTTTGGAGCTGCGATTACGGCAATCGCTTCTAAATTTAAAAATACGAATAAAATAACTACGATTTTAAGTTTTATAGTAATTATTACACTCGGTTTCCTCGTGTTAAAAAATGGAAATGCTCAATATAGCCTTAATGACATGAACGGAATTGGTGCAATTGTTTCGGAGCAATTAACGAAAGTGTATCCATTAGCTAACATGTTTCAAAAAGCAATTGTTAATGTTGATCTTGTAGCTTTCATCCTATTCGTTGGGATATCAGTTATTTGGTATTATATTTTTGTGAAAATACTTTCGCTAAAATATAAGCAAATAAACACAGGGATTTCCACTTATCATATGCTTTCAAATTATGAGATTAATAGTATGAGAAAAGAAAGTGTATTGGTGGCATTGTATAAAAAAGAGGTGAAGCGTTTCTTTTCTTCTACAGTGTATGTCATAAATAGTGGAATGGGAGTCGTGATGGCGCTAGCCTTCGCGCTAGCTATAGTTGTAGTAGGACCAAGTCAATTAATAGCGTATCCTGGAATTGAGGCGATTTTGCAAAAGATTGCTCCATTTGCTATTGCAGCAGCGATTTCGATGACGTGTACAACATGTGTGTCATTGTCTTTAGAAGGAAAAAATGTATGGATTATTAAGTCATTGCCTATAGCGCCAAAGATGATTTATGACAGTAAAATTCTTATGAATCTTTCATTGAGTATACCTGCATCACTTATTAGTGCCGTATTACTGATAATAGGGTTAAAATTAGATGTTTGGAGTTCTTTTTTTATCATAATAACACCGATAACATATTCATTATTTTCGGCAGTATGGGGGATTTTTATTAATAACCGATTTGGTTATTATGATTGGGTATCAGAAACCCAAGTAGTAAAACAAAGTATAGGATCATTTGTTGGTATGTTTGGTGGCTTAATTGTGGCTGTTATACCTGCATTGTTAATCGGTACCGCTACTATCTTGAACTACAGAATATTTACTTTTGGAGTTGTTATAGTGCTTACGGTTATTACTATTTTCTTGTATAAGAACGAGTCGAGAAGAAGTATAAAGTGAAACTTTAATCAGTGGGTGGTGTTCATCCCCCACTGATTATTAGTCCTCACCAATCGGGCGTTTACGGGCAGACCGACTCCCACCTAACTTTTTTGCTCCACCTGAATTTTGAGGTGGGAGTTTTACTGCCCACAAATAGTGGGATAAAATAAGAAGCTGCTTTTCCTGTAAAGAGGAAGAGCAGCTTCTTATTTTGAAACAGTTTAGCCCCTTATATTACTTTTTTAAAACAGGTACCCATATCTCGCTTCTGAAATTCGGCGAGGATACCTCTTTACTTTCATTCCACAATATCTCTGGTCCTTCTGCTAGTTCATAGTTCGAAGAAGGAAACCATTCAGAATAAATACGCCCCCATACATTTTGTAATGCATCAGGAAATGGACCGACAGCTTCAAATATAGCCCACGTTGAAGCTGCGACTTCAAGTTGTGCGAATTGCTCTGGGCAATCTTTCGTTGTGGCTACTCCAATGTAGTGATCAAGTTCGCCTTTTTCTTCCATTCTTCCTTCAGAAAAGTTGGTAGAGGCACTAATGATTCCATTTGGTTCCACATTTGAAAGCATCTTTAATGTTTGAATGGACTGTGGAGTTAGACTTTTCCACATAGAAGCGATTTCTTCATTTACACCGTTAAATACAATCGGTACTCGTTTTGTAATACCTATAATTCGAAATGGTTCTTTTTCTTCAATTCGATAGTTCATTTCAGTTCCTCCTTGAATGGATAATTGGAAGGTCATTGGTGAATAGGCTTTTAAAGAATGACTACTATTTCGGGCCTCTGAAGGTGTTATACCGTGCAAATTTTGAAAGGCACGAGAGAATGAATCTGGTGAGTTGTAGCCATATTTTATAGCGACATCAATGACTTTTGCATCGCTATTTTTTAGTTCAAAAGCAGCAAGAGTAAGACGTCTACAACGAATATATTCTGATAGTGATATGCCAGCTAGGAAAGAAAACATTCTTTTGAAATGATATTCCGAGCAGTAAGCTAGCCTCGCAACTTCTTTAAAATTCATTTCATTTGTTAGGTTGTTTTCAATATAGCGCATTGCAGCATTCATGTTTTTAAGTGAATCCATATTATGACCTCCTCTGTACATAGAATAGCAGGAACGAAATAGCTCCATCCGACATTTCGTGCACAACTTTGTAGGTGCATTTTTTACCTTACAAAATTGTAATGTTCCTGTAAGGAGAATGAATGGATGGCATGATATCCCAATGTTATAGTAACAAAGTACTTTGATTCATTACGTTAACTTTTTGATGTCTTTACTTATGTGCCTTACATAACTGTCATGTTTGTGTAAGAAACATCGATAGTGGCAAGAGTAGAGAGTGTATATAGTTGAAAATAGAGAATAGAAGAAATGAGGGATGTCGAGATGAAAACAGTGTTAGAAGCAAAAAATATTGAAAAAGTGTATGACACGGGTGGTAATAAATTTGCAGCGTTAAAAGGTATTAACTTACAAGTAAAAGAAGGTGAGTTCGTTGGAATTATGGGGCCTTCTGGTTCTGGTAAGACGACTTTACTAAACGTTCTTTCTACAATTGATAATGCGACGAACGGTGAAATTTTAATTGATGGAAAAGATATCGTGAAAATGAATGATGATAAGTTAGCGTTATTCCGCCGCGATCATTTAGGTTTCATTTTCCAAGATTATAACTTATTAGATACGTTAACGGTAAAAGAGAACATTGCGTTACCTCTTGCGTTATCGAAAGTAAAGGCAAATGAAATTGATCGTCGTGTTCTTGAAATTGCGAAAAAGTTCGGCATTGATCATATTTTAAGTCAGTTCCCGTATCAAGTATCTGGCGGACAGAAACAGCGCTGCGCGGCATCACGTGCAATCGTTACGAATCCAAGTATGATTTTCGGGGACGAGCCAACTGGAGCGCTTGATTCTAAATCAGCAACAGATTTACTTGAAAGTATGAAGTCGTTAAATGAATATGATAACTCTACAATTTTAATGGTAACGCACGATGCGTTTGCGGCAAGTTATTGTAAACGAGTTATTTTCATTAAAGATGGTGAGTTATATAAAGAATTGCACCGCGGTGAATCAACGCGTAAACAGTTCTTCCAACAAGTCGTTGACGTAATGTCTTCTATTTCTGGAGGTATGGCTGATGACCTTATCTAGCATTGCCCTCCGCAACATACAGCGGAACTTTAAAGACTACTTTGTATATTTTGCATCTATGATTTTTAGTATCGTTATTTATTTTACATTTAAAGCATTGCAGTACAATTCGCAAATGGAAAAAGCAGCGGAAGCCTCTAAAAAGATTAGTGGAGCGTTCCAAGTTTCCAGTGTGATGCTTATTATTTTCGTAGCAGTGTTCATTATATATTCAAACGGTTTCTTTACAAGGAAACGTAAAAAAGAAGTTGGATTATATTCCTTATTAGGTATTCGTAAAAGACAGATTGGTAAAATGCTGTTTTATGAAAATATGTTAATGGGATTAATGTCATTAGTAATCGGGATTGCGATTGGTAGTGTCCTTTCAAAATTATTCCTTGAGTTACTAGTAAGTATGATGGGATTAAACTTAAATGTTCATTTTGAAGTACCGATGGCTGCCATTATCGATACAGCACTTATTTTCTTTGTGATTATATTGTATACATCACTTCAAGGATATCGTTTAATTTATCGCTTCAAGTTAATTGAACTTTTCCGCGCAGAACGTGAAGGAGAAGCAATGCCAAAAGGATCTGTCATTATGGCATTAATCTCAGTTTTCTTAATCGGTTCAGGTTATTTCTTAGCGTTAATGTTTATGAAGGCAGTTAAATATGCAGACTTTATGGCAGTTGCACTTTATATTTTACTTGCGACAGTATTAGGTACGTACTTACTATTTATGTTCTTTACAGTATTCGTATTAAAACGTGCAAGAAATAATAAATCATCGTTTTATAACGGTATGAATATGGTAACGACGTCACAGTTACTATATCGTATTAAAGGAAATGCAAAGTCACTTGCGACAATTTCTATTTTAAGTGCAGTGACATTAACAGCGGTTGGTACGTCAGTTACGATGTATTACAACACATTTACGCAATCAAAAGCATTTACACCATACAGCTATTCTTATGAGAAAAAAGATGCAGAACTAGATAAGAAAGTAAATACGATTCTTGCGGAAGAGAAGCAGAATCACCCTGTTAAAGATCAATTTGAAATTGAGACAGTTCCTGTAAAAGGGAAGTTTGAAGGAGACAAAGTTGATTTCATTCTTAATATGAATTACACGATTTCAGAGAAATATCAGTTTATGTCTCAGTCTGAATTTAATAAACTTGCTAAAAAAATCGACGCAGAAACAGTGAATGTAGCTGCTGGTGAAGCATTTATATATGATAGTTCATATATTGAAGGGCATGAGTTTAGTCCACAATATAAAGGAAACAAAGCAGCATTCCAAATTGGAAATGAAACGAAGCAATTAAAAATCCAAGGTGCAAATGACGTTGCGATTACAAATTTAGGTGAATTAGTTGTTGTCGTTTCAGATGAAATGTATGAGCAAGCGAAGCAAGCATTTGGAACACGCGTTGTAAAAAATATTGATGTAAAAGATGAAAAAGATAGTAAAGTGTTAACAGAAAAATTAACAAAAGTGATGCCAGCTGGTGAATCAGAAATGGTACCACCATTTAGAGATTTCTACACTGGTTTCCATATGGGGCTTGAAGGAACGGGACTAATGATGTTTATCGGAATGTTCTTAGGACTTGTATTCTTACTAGCAACGGGTTCTATCATTTACTTTAAGCAATTAACAGAAGCAAATGCTGATCGTGAGCGCTATATTGTACTTCACAAAGTAGGGGTCACAAAACAAGAAATGAAAAAAGCTATCGCAAAACAAGTAAGCTTTATCTTTGCGATTCCGTTAGTAATCGGAATCCTGCACAGCTTGTTTGCATTAAAAGGTTTAGGGAACATACTACCATTTGAAATTATGATTCCGCTTCTAATTAGTATTGGAGTATACGGTGTCATTTATATCGGATATTACTTTATAACAGTTCGTTCTTATTATAAGATTGTGAGTGCGAAATAATAAAGGAGCAGCTATCGCTATAAGCGGTAGCTGTTTTTTGATTTCTTCATAAAATCTTAAGAAATCTCCTCAATTTTTATTAAGAAACGATAGTTATACTTAGAAACAAGTTAAAACTATTGAACGAATGGGGAGAGGGTTACATGCAGCTCATAACATTCTTACACGAATTTATTAAACATCCGAAACATACTGGTGCAATTGCGCCAAGTTCAAAAATATTAGCAAAGAAAATGGTAGATGTAATTGATTTTAATAGAGCGAAATGCATTGTAGAGCTAGGGCCTGGTACAGGGGCTTTCACGAAAGAAATTATGAAGAGAAAGAAGAAGGAGACAATATTTCTTCTTATTGAAATTAATGAAGTGTTTTTCAAAGAGTTAAAGAGAAAGTTTAAAAATGAACAGAATGTTATTGTTGTACACGGTTCAGCTGAAAATATAAAGAAGTATATGGAAGCGTTCAATATAGAATGCATTGATTACGTCTTATCAGGATTGCCTTTTACTTCTTTGCCAGAAGAAGTTTCAAAACGCATTTTAAACAATGCAATGGAAGCAATACATGAGAATGGGGAATTCATAACATTTCAATATTCGCTTGTGAAAAAAGGATTTATACAGCATTTCTTTCCCGAAATTACGCTAGAGAAAGTGTGGCTCAATTTCCCACCAGCGTACGTCTTTAGCTGTAAAAAAGAACTGAGGAGAGCATATGCATAATGGAATTACATGAATTATTATCTTATATTGAACAATACGGTTATTGGGCGTTATTTTTCTGTTTATGGTTAGGTATTATTGGTATGCCAATTCCAGACGAAATGATTGTAATGAGTGGTGGTTTTGTATCTTCACTCGGTATATTAAGTGTTATTCCTGCATTTTTGTTAACATATTTAGGCGTTGTCTCAGGGCTTTCTTTAGGGTATATATTAGGGAAAATATTTGGTACGAAAGTACTTGATAAGCTAATGAAAAAGAAAAAGGCGAAATATCTTTTAAAATCTCAACAAATAGTAGAGAAGTATGGTCATTATGCGTTAGTCATAAGTTACTTCATACCGGTTGTAAGACATATCGTACCGTATTTAGTTGGAATGAATAACATGTCATTTAAAACGTATGCGATTTATTCATATGTAATAGGATTTGTTTGGACGTTAGTTTACTTTGTACTAGGCTCTATATTTGGAAAGCATATAGAAATGATAGCAACCCTTGTGACCGAGTATGGTATATATTTTGGTGGCATCGTTATCATAGTTTCTATTATTTCTTATGTGTATATGCATAAGAAGAATACAGTGGTGAGTGAAATAAAGTAACATTCATAGTTTGGTAAATGATGCTGGAGGAGATTTTGTGAATAAAGGAACGATACTTATCGTGGACGATGAGAAGGAAATTAGAAAACTTATCACCATCTATTTGAAGAATGAAGGGTATGAAGTATTACAAGCTGGAGATGGTGAAGAGGGTTTAGAAATAGTAAGGAAAAGAGAAGTGCATCTAATTGTACTTGATATTATGATGCCGAAAATAGATGGTATTCATATGTGTATGAAAGTGAGAGAAATAGCGGAAATGCCCATTATTATGCTTTCGGCAAAAACGCAAGATATGGACAAGGTTTTAGGGTTAACAACTGGAGCAGACGATTACGTAGCAAAACCATTTAATCCACTTGAACTCATTGCTCGTATTAAATCACAACTTCGGAGATATATGAAAATGAGCGGGGCAAGTGTAAAAGATGAAAATGTGTTTGAAGTTGGAGATATAAAGATAAATATAGCAACGCGGCAGGTCATTATTGCAAATGAAGAGGTGAAATTGACACCGAGAGAGTTTGAGGTATTAGAATTGCTTGTACGAAATCAAGGAATGGTATTAAATGCAGAGCAAATTTATGAAAGGGTATGGAAAGAGCAAGCTTTCCAATCCGATAATACTGTGATGGTACATATTCGGAAAATACGTGAAAAGATAGAGGAAATTCCAAGGAAGCCTCGTTACATTAAAACAGTATGGGGAGTTGGCTACAAGATTGAAAAAGATATTTAAACCGATAATATGGATGAATCAAGTTTTAAAAAAAATGATAGGTAAAACAGTGAGTTATTTGCAAAAGAGCATACGGGTACAGCTAATTACTACATTTACTTTCTGTACATTACTTGGTGTATTAGTAGGAGGGGTTTCATCTTCCTTTTTCGAGGATGCGAATAAAATTTCTATCATTGATTATGCATCAGGTATGGAAGCCATTGATGGACAGACACAAAGGCTTGTTGAAAGTATGACAGAAGAAGGTCAGGAAATTAATATACAAGAACTGCTGGATCAATTAAATCATCAAAATCAATTGAAGGTTTTAATAATAGATGAGAATGGGAAAGTGGTTTATAAAACAAAGGGAGCATCAGAAGAACAGATTAATCTTCATGAGACGATGCGTAATGTAATGGATTTTAAAATGGATCAAGTACGATATGTAGAGGCACAAAATTTAAATCAAGATAGAGCTGAACAAAGGCGTAAGGAGTTTACAACTTTTTATCCGGTTACTGTTAATATGAAAAATATGTATGTCATTGCAAGTGGTATACCACAAGGAAATGTAAAGTATGTAGTGAACGGTAGTAGTCCATTCCCATCTTTACTAGGTTTTATTACCTTTCTACTTTCTTTCTTTTATATAACGAAAAGAAAGATGAATCAGATTGAAGCAATGGCAGAAGGAGTAAGAGAGTTTTCGAAAGGGAACTTACAATATAAAATCAAACAGGCAGGTCAAGATGAAATAGGGGTATTAACTTCAAATATTAATCAAATGGCAGAAAAGCTTTTGGCTAATATAGAAAAAGAAAAACAAATAGAGAAACAAAAAAGTGAATTGATTACAAATGTATCACATGATTTAAGAACACCACTTACTTCTATTATGGGGTATTTACGCTTACTAGGCGATGCGAAATATGAAAATAAAGAACAGCATGATGAGTATATAAAAATTGCTTTTTCAAAATCAGAGCAGTTGAAGATGTTAATAGAGGATTTGTTTGATTATACAAAACTAACGGATGAAAATATGGTGTTAGATTCGCAAGAAGTGTGTATGAATGAATTACTTGATCAGTTAATAGAAGAGCTAGTACCACAAGCAGAGGAACATAATCTTTCGTTTGTGAAAGAATTTGAGGAAGATCGTATGTATGCCGTTGTGGACTCGGAAAAAATGGTGCGTGTGTTTGAAAACCTCTTAATAAATGCAATCAAATACAGTATAGATAAAGCAGAAATTCAAGTTTCGCTTCAAAGAGAAGAACAGCATATCAAAATTTCTATAGCGAATCATAGTGAAGAATTTACAAAAACAGAATTGGAGAATGTGTTTGAGCGTTTTTATAAAAAAGATCAATCTAGAAGTAGAGCTGTAGAAGGTTCAGGCTTGGGGCTTGCAATTGCAAAAAGCATTGTTGAATTGCACAAAGGAGAAATTCGAGCGGAATATGGAAATGGGGTTATTCAATTTATTATCTTATTGCCAATTTAATTAGAAGGGCATTAGAAATATCGGTTACCTTCTAATTAGGGAAGAATGAGTGATAGTATTGCTATTGATTTAGAGAGAGGCTTATTTCATCATTCAGGTGGACGTTGACTAATAAAACAGAGAAGTGGAGAATCGAAGGTTATATGAAAAAATTAAGTGCGTTTATCGTATTGATTATAGTTGGAGCTACATTACTTGTAGTGAAAGGTGGACCGATTGTAGATCAACTCAATCCGTTTATTAAAGAAGATATTTATTATGCTGTTGTCGACAGTGATGGGGAATATGAAGCCAAAAGTAATGGTTTTGGTAGATGGAACTATAAACTTAAAGGATATGATGAATCTGGTAAAGAACAAAAAATTATGATGACTTCTTCAAAACATTTACGAATAGGAGCATATGTAAAGATTAAGTCTAAAGGGACTTGTGGTATAAAATGGGAAGAAATACAAGGTGACGAAATGCCCGCTAAAGCAAAAGAAAAAATAACAATAAAGCATGTCTAGTTATAGAAATGATAAGTTGTATTTAATAGATAAAGTAACGATCAAGCTTACAAATGTAATGGCAGTATATGATAATTTCTAAAATTTTTATAAAGAAGATAAAGATTATCTGAACTTTATCGAAACTGCATTTCTTCTGTATACAACTACTAGTATTCTATATTGTGTAGATAAAAAATGGTAAGGAGTAACAGGGTGATTATGCAGGTTTCTAAGAGGAAAATATTATTATTTCTTTCAATTATTCTTTTTGTTTTATTGATGATGTATGTATGTACGAATAATAGGCATGTACAAAATATTATTCACAATATAGAAGACATTTATAAAGTATATAAAGAGAATCAATTATTGAAAGAAAAAATCGAGAACCAAGAATCGTTAAAGAGTAAAGTGCAAATATTAAGTGAGGAGAAAGAAAACCTTACTAAGCTTATCAACAAGACGAGAGAATTAAAGGAACAAGGGAAATATAATTTAATTCAAGCTACAGTAGTAAGGCGTGTAGCAAAAGATTGGTATGGGAAAATCGCTCTTGATAGAGGGGTACAACATGGTGTAAAGGTTGATATGGCTGTTATGACGGTGAGTGGTCTTATTGGAAAGATAGAGAGTGTAGATCAATATACATCTGTTGTGAAATTAATTACGAAAGATGAACGAACAAATCGTTTAGCAATCACTTTCCAAAGTAACTCATCCATTTTAGGATTTGTTACAGGGTATGATAAGGAAAAACAAGCTCTTCGAATTGATAATATTCCATCAGATGAAGCGAAAGAAATAAAAATAGGTGATAGCATTATTACCTCTAAATTAAGTCAGAAAATACCACCCGGTCTTGAGGTAGCAGAGGTGATAGAGCAAGAACCAGATCAATATGGTCTTGCACATATTATTTATGCAAAACCAAAGGCGAATTTATATGATTTAGAAGATGTTATTTTGGTAGAACCTAAAGATTAGTAAAGTATAGATGAATATCATTTCTTTTTTTAGGTAGAGTAAGATTAAGAGGGAAAAAAGTCTTTATTTCTTACTCAAAAATAGAATATAGAAATCAAAAGTCCCAATCTATTAGCTTTGGGGCTTTTTCATATTCTTAAAGAAATGTTAAGAATATCCGCTGCTATTTATTAAGAAATGCTATCTATACTTAAAAATGGGTTAAGAAATGCTCGGAAAATATGTAAGGAAAATAAAAATAGGAAAAAGAAGTGTAGGAGGATATATATGAAAGCATCGGTTGTAGAGGTAAAGAATGTACAAAAGGTATACGGTAAAAAAGATGAGAGTCAATCACATGCACTAAAGGATGTATCGTTCTCAATTCAAGAGGGTGAATTCGTTGGAATTATGGGACCATCTGGTTCAGGAAAAACAACGTTATTGAATGTAATTTCTACATTAGATAAGGCAACAGGTGGAATTGTTGAAATTGCTGGAATAGATATTACGAAAATGAAGCAGGGAGAATTATCAGATTTTCGCTCAGAGAAACTAGGGTTTATCTTTCAAGATTTTAACTTACTTGAAAATTTATTAATCTATGAAAACATTGCATTACCGCTTTCTCTGCAAGGTGTTCATTCGAAAAGAATTGAATCAAAGGTGAAAAAGGTAGCAGAAATGTTAGGGATTTCAGAGATTCTTCAAAAATATCCGTCCGAAGTATCTGGTGGACAAAAACAACGCTCGGCAGCGGCCCGTGCACTTGTACATGAGCCAGCCATTATTTTAGGAGATGAGCCAACAGGAGCGCTTGATTCTAAAAATGCGAAAAGTTTATTAGAGTCGATGACCAACTTAAATGAAGAACAGGATGTTTCGATTATGATGGTTACACATGATCCATTTAGTGCGAGTTACTGCCGACGTATTTTATTCATCCAAGACGGAGAACTGTATAAAGAAATTCATCGCAGAGGTACGCGTGATGAGTTCTATAAAGAAATTTTAGATGTGCTTGCGGATTTAGGTACACAAAAAGCATAAGAAAGAAGGTTCAACATGTTATTCAAACTTTCCATGTCGGGACTAAAAAGTAAACGAAAAGACTATATGGTTTTATTAGTTGGGCTTATTATGTCTATTTCAATTTTTTATATGTTTCAAACGTTAGCGTTAAATAAAACGTTTATTGAAGGGAATTCAATGGACGGGATTTTTTCCGTCTTTCAAACGGGCTCATTTTTATTAGGTTTTATTACATTATTTTACATTTTGTACGCCAATTCATTTTTATTATCACTTCGGCAAAAAGAATTTGGTATGTATATGGTATTAGGGGCAAAAAAGCATAAAATTACATTGCTCATGTTTATTGAAACAATTGTATTAGGAATAGTATCTCTTATAGTAGGTGTGATAGTCGGTATAATCTTGGCACAAGGTGTTGGACATTTACTGATGAAGGAGATGGAATTTACTGGAGGTGGTTATCATGCATTTTATGTACCATCAATCCTTGTTACTTTCATCTTTTTCATTTCCTTATTTATGTTATCAGCAATTATGAATGGTATGAAACTAGTGCGTAATTCTCTATTACAACTTGTTCACTCCGATAGTCAAACAGAGCGTACGCCTACTAAAGGAAAACTAACAAGTATAGTAGCACTTTTATCGATTATTTTATTAGCAGTTGGCTATGTTTCGATGATTTGTATGAAGGAGCTAAAGGAATCAGGATTTATCATTGCAACAATTACAGTAACATTAGGAACTTATATGCTATTTGCATCATTCCTTCCCATTATTATTAACAAATTAAAAGCGAATAAAAATCGTAGTGAAAAAGGAATCAATGCGTTTACGTTTGCACAGTTAAGTTTTTCTATTAATAGTTTAACGAAAGTATTAGCGACAGTTGCTATGTTAGTGGCTCTCGGTGCGGGTGCAATCTCCAGTGGTATGGCGTTAAAAAATAATGTCACAAATATGGTGGAGAGTGCAGAATACTATGATGTCGAAATTAAAAATCCCACAGCAGAAGAAAAGAAAATATTAGATAGTATTACATTTAAAGAAAAGAATGAATATCGATACAAAGTAGATGAGCAGTTTATTTATCAATTGAAAGAAGATTTGGAAAGAAATCGTCCGCTAACACGTACTGGAAAGGACGAGAATAGTAGCCGATTCATTCCTGTTTCGAGGGAACTAGTTGCGGGATCCGTTTTAAGTCATAGCCAAGAAAAAAATGAGAATAATACCAATGTAATTCCAGAAGAGTGGGGAAATGTTTTACGGTCTCTTCAAAAGACATATATGAATCCTAGTCAAAAGATACAAATTGTAGATCAAAAGATGTATGACGGGATACAAGGTAAAGAAGAAATTATAATACTGGGGAAAACGGACCATTTTATAACGTATAAAGAAGAATGGAAAAAAATCGATGAATTAGAATTAGATAAATATAAAGATATGAAAGAAGTACATCTTTTGAGTAAATATATGCTGTATGAAGGATATTACAGTACTTACAGTGGCACAGTATTTATGGGGTTTTTCTTAGGCATAGCTTTCTTAGCGATGTTGGCAAGTTGTTTAATGTTTAAAATTCTTTCTGGTGCTTCAAAAGATATTACGCGTTATCAAATGCTTCGTAAAATTGGTGTGCGTTATGAACTATTAACGAAATCAATTTATAAAGAGTTACTTTTCGTTTTCTTGTTCCCAGCGATCGTAGGTATAATGCACGTATTAGTCGGAATGAACATGTTCTCGTTCTTAATAGATAATCCATATTTCCGTATTTGGCTGCCGATTATTATTTTCTTAGTCATTTACGTGTTTTATTATTTCATTACAGTTCAATTGTATAAAAAAATTGTCCTTCCGAAAGAAGTGTAGTATATAAGCCTAGATATAAATCTAGTAAAAGTTTATATTAGAGTGTTTTGAAAACATATAGAAATGATTGTAGCGAATTGATTTAATGAATATAGGGGTATAAAATATGACGGAAGATTTCCTGATATATTACTTTTGTTATAAGAGAGGATACACTATGTTATTGATTTCTTAACATCATTTCGATAGGAATTATGACCGGGATGAAAGTAGTAGTTTTTGGGATAGTAGAGAGAAAAAGGTTTGTATATGTATTGTCCTAAGTGGAATGGGAGGATTAGAAAGGGGAATTCTGCTCCTTTTTATTCAAAATGTAATTTGTTTTTTAGTAAAGAATGATAGTTGGAATGAGTTTGAGATATTGAAAAAGCTTTGCGAGGATACGCAAAGCTTTTTGTATAGTTTATTTTCTTTCGATTCACATTGTAAATAAGGAGAAAGAGAATCCTCTATGTTTCAGTTTATAAAAGGTGAAGAAGAGAATTTATTATATCTTTTGTAATAAGCGTTCGCCGCTTTCCATATCGCTTTTGCATAACGGACATTTCGGTTCTGCTTCTAATGAAAAGTTTTTACGCATCCATCCACGGCAGTTTTCTTCTTGGCACTCCCATACAGCAATTGCTTCTGGTTCTTCTACAGGTTTATCATTTTTTCTCCAATACATGTGATCGCTCCCTTAAATTGAAAAGTTTTTCAGAAAAACAAAAAAGGTTGTTAACGATTTTGTTAACAACCTTCTTTGTATTAGTTCATTATACTTTGTTTTTTGGAAAAATGCGAAGGTTAGTAATTGTTAAAGTATAGAGGAATAAGGATTATATAAGCTAAGGATTATAAATTATCGTTGAAAGCTTTGGTAATCATTCAATTTGACACGGTGTGTGACGTCAACCTTCTCCTCATTTTTCTACCTTTTTCAATTTCTACTAATGTTTTTTTCGATAAACCAATAACTTCTGACATTTTTTCTTGTGATAAATCATTTTCAACACGGATAAGTGTTAATTTGGAATTAACGAGTTCAATAAATTCTTGTTTATTTATAATGCCACTCCTCTTTTGTTATAGTGTAAATTTATCGAAACAATAGGGATGGTAAGGAACAAGAAGCAACTATTAATGAAGTAGGTAAATTAACAAAAGGTTCGTACTGGAATATGCTTACAAAGGGAAAGTTTTTACATGATAAAATGCAAGTAATGATGGGTATGACTCCTGATGGACGAAGCAAAGTTAGGATTGTAAGTATGAATCCGATTCTTAATGAGAGAATTAGATTTGTTATTTTATGGTAAAATATAGGGGGAGGGGGGAGTAAGTTATGCTACTCATTGTTAGCCTTATTTTAATTGGAATCATGTGTAGTATGAGAATAGTATCTTTACATATGATAGAACGAGATAAGATAGAAGAGCGATACGTATATTGTCCAAAATGTGATGCGAAAATTAGAAGAGGGAATGCTGCTCCTTTTTGTTCGAAATGTAATTTAATATTTTAGTTCAAGTAAGTCCGCCGAATCACTTTGTATGGTGCTGGATTGTTCTTTTGAAGAAACCGTTGGGAAATTTCAGTGCTATTTCAAAAAAACGAACTGTATTACTTCTTTATACGAGCGACATATACCAAAGTTAAGAACAGACTATGAAAAAGGTATCTGGATTCACTGTGTGGATGATATTTCATTATTAAATAAGTGGGAGGAGAAATATCGAATTTTTCCTGAATATATGAATGTGTTTGTAGAATATGGGAGTGTAAAGGATTTCCCATATTTATCAGATAGAGAGAAAAAAGAATTAGCCCTTAAAATCGTTCATACTGAAATGTGATTGGGATATAGAGATGTTAGAAAAAGCATACAATAAGGTACTGGATTTGGATTATAAAAATGAATTTATTTATATAAAGAAGAGTAGTCCAAATAAAAAATATGTATGTAGTATAATTTGGCAGCATGAAGTGATGTATGCTGATATGTACTTAGAAATAAGGGAGTATAGAACGAGACGACTAATCAAAAAGGAAAAGCTTATTAGAGAAGAAGATATGTATAAAATGTCTAATCATGTTAGTGACGTGGCTTGGAAATTAAACCATAAAGTAATGTTGATGAACGACAAAGAGAAAACTATGTGGATGTTAACTTTTTTAGAGAAAAACGATCCAGATAATTTAGTTTGGAAGATTGAACGAATTGAGGAAAGTTGATAAAAAAGAGCTTGAAACAATTCAAGCCCTTTTTTTATTACTATTTATGTCCTAAAATATGTTCAACCTCATGCACACTTAATTTACTTGCCTTAGCAATCGTTTCAAGTGGCATACCAAGATCATACATGCTTTTAATCATTTGCATTCTTCCCTGTTGGACACCTTCTTTTCGACCTTGTTCAATGCCTTGTTCAATGCCTTGTTCAAGCCCTTGTTCAAGCCCTTGTTCAAGCCCTTTTTCAATTCCTCTTTTTATTCCTTCTTGCTCTGCGTGAGCGAATTTTGCGGCCTCATCCATTAGAACCTTCTCCCTTGCGTCATAAGCTTGTCGGAAAGAAGAATCTTGACTCATACGTTCCCATTTATTTATCGCTTTTTGTAAAATAGGATCTTGGTTCATAGCAATATCCTCCAATGTTTTAGTTAAGTGCTCATCCTCATTTGCTGAAAGCAATAAAAGCCAACGAACAAATGGATCTTTCCACGGATTTACTTTTTCTTCATGCCATTGTTCTATTAATTTTGGCATTTCTACAATGTGAATCTCTATGTCATCACTCAAGAGTTTTTGTTGTTGTGTATTCCATAACGTGCCCGTTGTATGAAATTCTTTGTGATCTAAAAACATTATGAAGTTTAATAAATTAATGGTGATGGTTTTACGAAGTGCACTATATGGCATGCCTTTTTGTAATTGAGATGTGTATAATTTTCCCCAATAATATAAACTGCGTTTCATCATATCGTGATTATTATTAAGTTGTATTTCTACATTTATTTTTGTTCCCGTGTTTAACGTAGCTGAAATGTCTAGAATTGATAACTTATCATCTTCATATTCCCGGTGTAAATGTGGATCTTCTAATTGTAGAGAAGCGATGGGTGACTCTAAAGATTTTTGTAACATCGCGTTTAAAAAAGTGATTAGAATATCTTCACTATCATTTGTACCAAACAATTGTTTAAATGCAAAATCAATGCGTAAATTAACTAACTGTTGGTTGAACAAAGTTTGTCCTCTCCCTTATATCAAGGTGCTTCTTTCCTTCATTTTACCTAAAAATAACTAGAGCATGCAAATAGAGCATTCTGCTATTTTTAAGTAGCATTATTAGAATGTCACAGGCAAGAATGGCTATGTTATACTCTAGTGAAATTGAAAAGTTTATATAGAGGTGAAGATGATACATATGCAAAAAGGTATTTTGAAACTATTAGATAAAAAGCAAAGTAAGTATGAATTTCCTACCCTTGATAATGAAGATATGGCTATTTCGCAAGTGAAATTCTCTCTTTTCTTTAAAGATAATAAGGATTGGTTAATGGTGTTTCAGGTTGTTGGTGTAGGATCATTAGGTGTATGTAATGATATTCAAATATATGGTGATGGAGTGGATCAATTAATTGGTGATGATGGCATTTTGCAATTAAATGATGGAGATTATGAATTATTTGATGATGAAGGTGAATTTGTATTGGATATTCATAAAGGTAGTGTGAAAATTCGTGATCATCATTTTGAATATGAATTTACAGAAGAAGATTATGTGAATCATGGAATAGAAGTACAAACGACAGAGTCTTATCCAACATATTTCATGCGTGTGCTTGCTACTAATGATGAAGCTCGAAAATTAGTATGGTGGGATAAAGAAGAAATTTTAGAAGAGTGCGGTTTAGAAGGTGATTGGGAAGTAGCGTATGAAACGGAAGAATGGCAACATGTTGAGGACGAAAAAGTAAGTGAAAATAAATTCTTCCAATCAGTAGCCGCTGCAATAGAGAAGAAAGATCCAAGTGTTATTGTGAATAAGAACGCTAATACACATTGGAAAAATTGGGTGGAGTTTGATTATGAAAACTAGGTTAAAATACCTTTCTAATAAAAAAGACGAGCTAAAATGTTAAAACTTTAGCTCGTCTTTTTGTATTACACAACCGCAGGATTATAAATCATCGTAAAGTGCCCTTGCAATAATTCAATATGACAAGGTGTATGAAGCGAGCTTTCTCCATCTGTATCTACTTCTTTTTCTTCCTCTGTTTCAATATGAATGGATTTCGCTTTTACGTGGAAGATATCATTTTCATTTGAGTCTTCAAATAATTTCTTTCCGATGTAATCTTTAAATGCTTGAATCCCTGTTGATTTTACAACGAAAATATCAAGTGTTCCGTCGTCGCATTTTACGTTTGGGATAAAGGAAGGAATACCACCAAGATATTCACCATTTCCAACCATAACAAGGACAGCTTCGTCTTCATATACTTGTCCGTCGTACGTAATTTTTACTGGGAATGTTTCAGCATTTTTGACAGTTCGAATGGTGCTTAGGTAGTAACCAATTTTACCAAGCTTTGCTTTCTCTTCTGCATCGATATTGTTTGATACTTCAGATACGAGTCCAATACCCCAAAAGTTTAAGAAATGTTGTTCGTTTGCTTTTGCGACGTCAACTGGTTTTACATGTTCCTTTGTGATAAGCTTTGCTGCTTCTGCAATATTTTGCGGAACACCGAGTGTGCGAGAGAAGTCGTTGCAAGTTCCGCCGGGAATAATTGCAAGTGTAGGTCTAGTTTCAAGAGGTGCTAAGCCGTTTGTGCATTCAAATACAGTGCCGTCACCACCAAAGACGATAATTAAATCTACTTTACTAGCAAACTCTTGGCAATATTTTGTTGCATCACCTTGCTTTTTCGTATGAAGGATATGTAAGTCAGGAAAAGCTGCCGCAAGAGGTGGTACGATTTTCGTTAAGTTCGTATGTAAATCGCCTTGCCCTGCTTTTGGATTTACGATGAGGAGTACTTTTTCAAATTTTGTTTTTGTCATTTTATTCTCTCCCTTTGTCTTTTACGAATCGTGATAGAAAATAAACTTCCATCAGTAATTGATGAAAGTTCATTCTATTATATTATTCCGTTACAACTGAAGCGATAAATGGTAAGTTACGATATTTTTCTGCGCAGTCGATACCGTAGCCAACGATAAATTCGTCTGGAATTTGGAAGCCAACATATTCAGCTTTTAAGTCTACTTTACGACGCTCAGGTTTATCAAGTAACGTACAGAATTTCAACGCTTTCGGTTTATGCATAAAGAAGTGATCTTTTAAGAAGTGAAGTGTTAAACCAGAATCGATAATATCTTCTACTACAATTACGTTTTTTCCAGTAATGTTTACGTCGATATCTTTTAATAGTTTTACTTTTCCAGTTGTTTCTGTTTGATTTCCATAGCTAGATGCAGAAATAAAGTCGATTGTTACATCGTTTTTAATGTGACGAATTAAATCAGCAGCGAATACGAAAGATCCTTTTAATACAGCGATGACTATGATTTCTTCTCCTTCAAAGTCACGTTCGATTTGAAGTGCTAGTTCTTTTACTTTTTCTTGCAATTGTTCTTCAGAAATTAAAGTGTCTTTTATTTCAATATTCATTGGAGTCCTCCTACAGTGTAAAACTTGCGAACATTTCGACTGTAAAGGATAGAAAGGAAAAAGTCAAAGAAGACATAAGGTTTTTACAAAAATCCCCACAAAATAGTCAGATGATATGATATACTGATTATATTAAGAAAACGCTTCCATAAAGGGTGATTATGATGAGAAAGAAAGAGTATACAAGTGCAACATTTATAAAAGCATTACTTTTAACAATTGTTCTTGGTAGTTTGGCTTACATAATTGATGTACCAGCGATTCGGATTTCACTAATTGGAATGACTTTAGTATTAGGCGCAATTTCCCACGGTATGATGTCACAGCTGCAAGAAGCTGGAGTCAATCATATGAAAGATCATATAGATGAGAAATGAGAAACCTTCACGTATAGAGAGTGAAGGTTTTTTGTTTCTTACAAAAATGTAAGGTAGTTGTAAGACAAATCGATAGTTGCATAGTAGTGTTTTGGATAAACTATAAGTGTAAGGTAAAAGGCAAGCATATTTTAGGTAAATTAAGTTTTAGGCACTCTATATGTGAAAAAGGAGTAGGAGGGCATGGAGAAACGTTGGACGACCTTTTCTTTTTTAGCAACTAGCAACACCGTAATGCTAGCTGGCGAAATGGATTTTTTGCACTTGTTTGATCGAGAAGATGATCATTCTTCTTCTAAATTTACAATGAAATGGAATAAATGGAGCGAGAGTTGTAGGTTTGAAGAAGAGACCCCTAATGAAGAGCAAAAGATTATTTTGACAAACCCTATTAAAGCGTGGATCGTTCAACGTCGTAAGTGTAACGTCAAAAATCACTTCAAGAAAACTGAGCCGAGACAATTAGTTATCGCTCCGGCCCGTTCTACTTCTAAATCACGCGAAAGTAACATGTAAATATTGAGACACACACCCGAAAAAACATCGTATATATTGCGATGTTTTTTATTTTTCTACAATGAAATCTTTAAATGAAATATATTTTATCTGCATCTTATATTTATATCTCTTGTTTATTCTAGTGATACATCCG
This sequence comes from Bacillus sp. 5w2, assembly GCF_054353775.1. NCBI lineage: Bacteria > Bacillati > Bacillota > Bacilli > Caryophanales > Bacillaceae > Bacillus > Bacillus sp. 5w2. The sequence continues at coordinate 72,229 of NZ_JBTIWT010000017.1, forward strand.
ATGCGAAGTGATGTAAAACGTATAAAAGGAGAGAAATAAAATGAAAAAGAAACTATTACCAATCTGTGCGATGGCACTTTTAACAGTAGGATATTCTTCAGTAGCGAGTGCGGATACTGGAACAGTAACAAAGGAAGAAGCAACGCAACTGCAACAAGATAAAGCGAAAAAAGAAGCAGCGATTAAAGAACAGCAAAAAAGTGAAGAAGAGAAAAAGAGAATGGCGCAAGAGCAGTTGAAAAATGATATGGCTAAAAAAGAGGAAGCGATAAAAGCTGGACAAAAAAGTGAAGAAGAGAAAAAGGGAATAGCACAAGAACAGTTAAAAAATGATATGGCAAAAAAAGAAGCAGCAATTAAGGAACAGCAAAAAAATGCTGCAGCAAAAAAAGAAGTAGCAAAGCCGGTTGTACAAGGTGAAAAATTACCAAACACTGCATCAAATAATGTAGTAATGATGGGGTTAAGCGCGTGTCTTGTCGCAATAGGTACATTATTTGGTTTGAATCGTCGTAATAAAGTTAAGGTGTAAATAAAATATTGTCCTATAAAGAGCGGGAAAATTTCACATATTAAAAATGGTAGGTTATTCCTACCATTTTTTTGCATGGAGGGATGAAAATTGAAGTTACTTAATTATATCGGAATCATATTGATGGCCATCGGGCTATTTATGGGATCATATTACGCAGTGGAATGGTATAAAGGAAAAAGCTCTGCTCAACAATTAACGAAAGAAGAAATAAAGAGCCTTAACAATATACAAGATAATAAACTTTCTCACGAAACATCTGTAACTTCTCAAGTGCCTTCTTCTCAAACAGAACATAAAGAAGGAGAAAAGGTAGCGATATTAAATATACCCAAAATAAAGAAGAAGTTTTCTATATATTGGGGAGCGGATGATGCAACTTTGAAGAAAGGGGTTGGAATGTTCGTTAGTGATGTAACGACAACGCCATCTGGAGGTGGACATACTGTACTAAGTGGGCACCGGGATACTGTATTTACCGATTTAGGGGAGCTAAAAGAAAAAGATACCCTTGTTTTAGAGTATGATAATAAAATTTACACATATGAAATTCAAAAGACATGGATTACCCATGCGGATGATCGTACTGTTATTATAAAAAAAGAAGAACCGATATTAACACTGACAACTTGCTATCCATTTGATTATATAGGGGATGCACCAGATAGATATATTATCGAAGCGAAGTTAACTGCGAGCTATGCAAAATAAGATTGTAGTTTTTGAAAGTGGGAAGGGGATACATAAGTTATGGCAAAAAACATTTTAATTGTGGAAGATGAAGATATTTTGCGTGAAATATTAAAAGATTATTTTTTGAGTGAGCAATATATAGTGTTTGAAGCAAGAGATGGGAAAGAAGCTTTAGTTGTATTTGAGCAAGAAGAGGTGGATTTAGTTATTTTAGATATTATGTTGCCGGAACTTGATGGGTGGTCCGTTTGCCGAAGAATCCGTAAGACATCTGAGGTTCCTATTATTATGTTGACGGCGCGTGTAGATGAAGACGATACGTTACTTGGATTTGAACTTGGGGCGGATGACTATGTGACGAAGCCGTATAGCCCACCAATTTTATTAGCAAGAGCGAAAAGGTTGTTAGAAAGTAGAAAAGTAACAAAGCAACTTTTAGAGAATGAAGATGATACATTATTAATCCATGGTATTCACGTCCATTTTCCGTCACGTACTGTTACGGTAGATAAAACAGACATTAATTTAACACATACAGAATTTGAAATATTAGCGTATTTTATGAAAAATCAAGGGATTGTTTTAACACGAGAGCAACTCATTTCAAGAATTTGGGGATACGAATTTGCCGGTGATGATCGAACGGTTAATAGTCATATTCGTAATCTAAGAAATAAATTAGGAGCGAAAGCAAAATACATTACAACTGTAGTACGCACCGGATATAAATTTGAGGGGAATGTATGAGAAAAGGGATTGTACTAAAATTATTTACTCTCACAACGGCACTATGTATGTTAATTTTAGCGACGATATTTATTGGACAAACGATATTTTTTAAACAATATTATGCGAATCGAAAAGTGGAAGATATTAAAGTGAATTTAAATTCCTTTGAACAGAATTATTTAAATAATGCCGGAAATGCAGAAGGAATTCAGAAGCTGGAGCAAGACTTTTTAAGAGAAAATAATACGTGGATTACGACATTAGATCAGAACGGGAATTTAAAACATGCAGATGATTTTTATTTTGAGGTAACGATAGATCGTAGGCAACAGAAGAGTTTTGGACATCAAATATTCAAAATTCCCTTATACAATCTCGTCAATATTGAGGAGATTGATAATAAATCATCAGAACAGTTTTTAGGCCAAGAAATTTATTTTTCTGGAATGAAAAAAGAAGATAGTTTTATTCCATTCACTTTCTCGTTATCTAAGCAGACTTTAAGCGGATGGAATAAACCGTTAGAAAAAGCATTTAAGGAGAAAATGAGTAAATTAGATCAGGAGAAAAAGAAAGCAGCGGGTGAACAAGTTGGTAAGGAAAAGAAGCCGGTCGTTCAGGAGCAAGTTGCCCAAGAACCAGCTGCCCAAGAACCAGATGCTATCATAGGAGGGCGTGTTACGAAAGTACAGTTTCCAGATGTAAAAGGCCCCGTAAATCCAATTTATAAAAACACTTTATTTTTGGATAGCATAAAAGAATTTCAAACGGATGTAGTACTAAAAGAGGGTAATCCAATAGAGTATTCAACAAAGACAATGGACTATGAAAAAAATGATATAAAATATAAATTATTAATGCAACCGATAAAAGAAAAAGACGGATCCATAACATATATATATGCGATGGCTTCCTTACAGCCTGTAGATGAGGCTGTACAAATGGTACAAGATTATTACATCTACATCATTGCATTTGTAGTTGTTCTTATTTTTCTCGCTTCGTTCTATTACTCTAAACAAATCGCAAAACCGTTATTAAAAATAAATGATACAACGAAGAAAATAGCGCATTTAGATTTCACAGAACAAATACCGATCACTTCAAAAGATGAAATTGGTGATTTGTCGAAAAATATTAATGTATTATCCAATAAGCTCCATTCGCATATTGGACAGCTAGAACAAGATATTGAAAAGGAAAGAAAGCTAGAAAATACGCGGAAAGAATTTATTTCTGGTGTTTCGCACGAATTAAAAACACCGCTGAGCATTATGAAAAGCTGTATTTCTATTTTAAAAGATGGAGTAGCTGAGCATAAAAAAGAGTACTATTTTCAGGCAATGGAACGAGAAGTAGATAAAATGGATACGTTAATTTTGGATATGCTTGAGTTAGCTAAATTTGAGTCAGGTACATATAAAATGAAAATGGATTCATTTTATATCGATACAGTAATTGAAGATATATGTGAACACCTTTCTGTAAAAATAGAGAAAAAAGAACTTCGTGTTCATAAAAATATAGGTCCATTTGAAGTGATAGCAAATCAAGGCCGGATTGAACAAGTCATCGTGAACTTCATTACGAATGCCATACGTTATACACCAAATAAAGAAGATATTATTATTTCTACAATAGATGAAAAAGATCGTATAAAAGTATGTATTGAAAATAAAGGTACTCACATTGAAGAAGAACAATTAGATAAAATTTGGGATCGTTTTTATCGCGTGGATGCAGCTCGCCAGCGTTCGCAAGGTGGAACAGGTCTTGGGCTTGCCATTTCAAAGAATATTTTAGAACTACACGGTGTTGAATATGGAGTAAAGAATACAGAAGATGGTGTATTATTTTATTTCTACTTATTGAAAAAAGCGTAGATGATGCATGCTACGCTTTTTTAATTTATTTTCATATTATCTTTACCTAATCTTTATTTTTAAGCGATATAATCTGATTAGAAAATGAGGTTATGTAAGGAGTCGATGAACCGTGCATAGCAATTGGCTAAGTATAATGGTATTTATTTTCTTTTGTGCATTTATTGTATTTTTAATTGATATTACGATATGAAAAAAAGAGCGCTCATTAAGCGCTCTTTTTGTTTGAGTTTAGTCGATAAGCATTGATACTCTTGAATAAACGTGGTGAAGTGATAAATAAAAAGATAAGTAAAACGGTACATAGAATATAGGAACCAATCATTGTACTACCATTTACGATTAATGAATATAGCACAGCTGATTGACCTTTCGGTGCATATTGTCCCCAAAAAATAATACCGGCAATGAAGTGACAGAAGTAGCGAGCAAAGCTACCAACAAATGTAGCAACAATAATGTAACCAATAACTTTCTTTCCTTCGTTTTGTTTTGAAGAAGGTTTGTCTTTACGGCTACCTAAATTGGATTGGTCTTCGCTATTTTCATTGGATGTTAAAAGTGCTTTTTGAATTGGACGATAGAATAAACCAGCAAATCCAATGAATGCGAAAGCAACGAAGTATTCAATGAGTACTTGAATTGGTGTGACGATAATGGCATCGCCAACGACAATTTGTAATAATCCCCAAATTAAGCCTCCTAAGAAAGCCATTTTGAAGCCCCAGCGGTATGCGATAATAAAAATAGGAATCATAGCGAATGAGATGGAACCGCCTGTTGGAAGTTTGATTGATAATGGTAAAATGTCGATGACCAAGGCGAAGGCTGCAAGAATGGCAGATTCGATCATCGCTTGTAAATTGGTGTTACGCATGTTGTCTCCCCCTAAATCCAAGTTGTACAAAAAAGAATAGGTATCATAGGAGGATACGAAATACGTAAATAAAAAAGAGGTATGTATTTCGGACGTTTGCACAATCCCTGCGTTAGCATTAACTAACAGGTTCGAAGGGTCGGAACGAAGTGTTCCCTCTCAGCGGCATGGCTCCCCCTGTGATAACGAGATTCTTTATTTGCTATTGTTTATTGTAAGCGAAATGGATGAGAATGGCAAATGAATCAAGTATGACAATAATTGAAATATAATTGTATTGAAATGTTAATAAATATGAAGCGAAAAGATATAGTCCAAATGAAATAGAATATGCTATAATTTTTTTGAAAATAATTATCATTCTCTTCTGAGGGGGAAGGTTATGAGCTTAGTAGATATTAAAATTGGCGAGAAAGTGTTAGTAAAAAGTATTCAGTCTTTAGATCAGTTATTAAAGCGTAGACTAGCTACTTTCGGTCTTGCGGAAGGAAGCGAACTTCGCTTGAAACAGAAAGCGATGTTTAAAGGTCCTTGTACATTGGAGTGTCGTGGACAGTTAATTAGTATTCGTCATTGTGACGCGAAAATGATAAAGGTGGAATTAGCGTGAATAAGGTAGCTTTGCTAGGGAATCCGAATACAGGGAAGACATCATTATTTAATGCACTTACTGGTTCTTATGAATATGTAGGAAACTGGAGTGGTGTAACAGTAGAAAAAAAGGTTGGTAAATTAAAAGATAAGCAAGGAACATTAATTGATTTACCAGGAGTGTATGATTTGAATCCAGTTTCACGTGACGAAGGTGTCGTTACGAATTTTCTACTAACAGACGAATTTCATCATATGTTAAATATTGTGGATTCCTCGCAGTTTGAACGAAATATGCATTTAACGTTGCAATTACTTGAATTTGGAAAACCGGTTTCAATTGGATTAAATATGGTCGATGTGGCAAAGCAACGAGGCATTGTAATTGATGTAAAACGGTTATCAGAACTATTAGGTGTAACAGTCGTTCCTGTCGTTGCAAGAAGCGGAAAAGGCTGTGAAGAACTGCTTACTACTCTTAAAGAAAATGACAAAAATGAGAAAAAACCATTCATTATTTCATATGGTGTACCAATGGATGAAGGAATTGGAGAGGTAATCGCTCTTTTAGAGACAGTGAATTATAAGCATCCGAGATGGTTAGCCCTTCAATTTTTAAGCAATAACGAAGTAGTAGAAAAAGAAATGAAAGCATTACCAATTTATAAGGAACTTGTAGCCATTCGATCTCGCTTAGAAGGAAAACTCGATTGTACGTTAGAGGAGCACATTTACAAAACTCGTGAAGCGTATATTGAAAAGTTAAAAACAAATGTTATGAAGCATGAGAAAGAAGGAAAAATTCCTTTTTCGGAAAAAATCGATAGGTTAATTACACATAAAATTTTAGGACTTCCAATCTTTTTAGCAGTTATGTTTTTTATTTTTCAGGTTACGTTTACGTGGATTGGTACACCTTTATCTGATATGTTAGATGGATTTTTTGGCGGGCAGCTTACGGATTGGGTAACGGCTGGACTCACAAGTATTGGTGCTTCTGACTTTATTCAAGCACTCGTTACAGAAGGTATTATTGCTGGTGTTGGTGCGGTATTAGTATTCGTGCCACAAATCTTTGCACTATTCTTTTTCATTTCATTATTAGAAGACTCAGGATATATGGCGCGAATTGCAGTTGTTATGGATAGAATTATGGAGTTCTTCGGTTTAAACGGAAAAGCATTCATTCCGATGATTATCGGTTTTGGATGTAATGTTCCAGGTATTATGGCAGCGAGAACGATTGAACAAGAAAAAGAAAGATTACTTACAGTGCTTGTAACACCATTTATGTCTTGTTCGGCACGTTTACCTGTATATGCGTTATTTGCGGGAGTATTCTTCCCTCATAGTCAGGCAACTGTTGTGTTCTCTTTATATGTTGCAGGTATTGTTCTAGCGTTATTAGTTACAAAAATTATGTCTCTGACAATTTTAAAAGCGGAGAAGTCTATTTTCGTCATTGAACTACCTCCTTACCGCGTGCCGCAAGCGAAAACGTTATGGCTGAGCACATGGGAGAAGGGGAAAGGATTTGTTCGTAAAGCTGGTACATTCATCTTCGGTGGCTCGGTTGTCATTTGGTTATTAAATTATGCAGGTCCATCAGGATTTGGTGTTGACATGGGAGACAGTTTCTTAGCGATGATTGGTGGATTTATCGCACCACTATTTGCACCGCTTGGCTTTGGAACTTGGCAAGCTGGGGCATCCCTTTTAACAGGATTTTTGGCAAAAGAAGTTGTCGTTTCAACAATGGCGATTATTTATGCGGTTAAAGAAGATGTGCTAGGAAATGTAATGGGAGCACATTATACAGCGTTATCAGCGTATGCATTTATGTTCTTTGTTTTATTATATGTTCCGTGCTTAGCGACAGTAGCTGTTATTAGACGTGAAACGGGATCGGTGAAATGGACAATTTTCTCTGTCGCTTATCCATTAGTTGTTGCTTATGTATTAACGTTCATTATATACCAAGTTGGATCCTTACTCGGATTCTAGAAGGAGATGTATTGTGATGATGGTCAATATTATAATTGGAGCTATCATTTTTGGTTATGCAGCATATACGCTAGTGAATTTTGTAAAGAGAAGTAAAAAAGGAAAATGCGCAGCATGTTCTTTAAATAAGTCATGTCAGTCACAAACTTGTAGTCCGGATATGGAGCAAATTGCTCATAAATAACAAAAAAGCTTTGCGAAATTCGCAAAGCCTTTTTTGTTTCACTTTATAGTAAATACAACTTTTGTATTAGTCTTTACAGTATGAGAAGCTTGTTTGTTGCTTCTGGTATTAGTGTATAAAAAATATTGAAACGTAACTATCGAGTTAGCCTACAGTAACATTACAATAATGTGATTTAGTGAAAGTTTATAAAAATAATTCAATTCTGAAGAGGATTAATGAGAATATATTAGGAATACAATGTTTTATCTGGAATGTCATATTATATTGGCTGTATTTTGGAAATAACATGTAAGGACATATTAGTTTTGTTATAATAAACACATAGGTTGTAAAAATGAATATTCTTTACTGTAAAGGGAGATTTTTCAGTTTTCCAAGTAGTGAATTTGAAATACGAGGTAAGTCATAGGAGGAATTAGAATGTCTGTATTTAAACGATTAAGAGATTTAACAATGTCAAATGTATATTCACTAATTGAAAAAGCGGAAGATCCAGTTAAGATGACGGATCAATATTTACGCGATATGCAAGCGGATGTACAAGAAGCTGAGAAAAGTGTAGCAGCTCAAATCGCGCTTGAGAAGAAATTCAAAATATTATTTGAAGAGCAAGAAGCACTTGTGAAAAAACGTGAAGAGCAAGCTCATATGGCTGTTCAAGCAAGCAATCTTGACCTTGCGCGTCGTGCTCTTGAAGAAAAACAAAACGCAGAACAAAAGATGAATGAGTATAAAGCAAGCTATGAGCAAAACAAAGCTGCTGCTGATAACCTTCGCCTGAAGCTAGAAGAAATGCGTAAGCAATTAACAGAGCTGAAAAATAAACGTGAAACACTTGTAGCACGTGTAAATGCGGCGAAAGCACAAAAGAATATTAATCAGGCGATGTCTGGATTTGATTCAAATTCAGCAAAAGCTGGTTTAAGCCGTATGGAAGAGAAAGCTCTTCAATTAGAGGCTGAAGCAGAAGCAAGCGGTGAAGTGTACAAAAAAGAAAAATCATTAGATGACGAATTCGCAAGCTTAAACAAAAATTCTGCTGTTGACGATGAATTAGCTCGTATTATGAAGCAGTATGAGAAATAATATAGAATAGAGACAAATGAACCGACATGTCTAAATAAATTCATGTCGGTTTTCTATTATCATTTAATAGGAGGTTTTGCAATGACATGGACAAATGTGTTAGCCATGCTTGTATGGACTGGAGCAAGTGCAGTACTTTTATTTGCAATTATGTGGATTGATTCAATTTTTACTAAATACAATGATTTAAAAGAAATAAAGAATGGAAATACAGCTGTAACAACGCGTTTCGTTATGAAATTATTCGCGCAAGGGTACATTTTATCTCAATCTATAACGAAAGCAAATGACTTATGGCAAGCGCTACTTGCATCAGCAGTTTCTTTCGTTATTTTATTAGTGGTAGAAATGTTTATCGAATTTGTGTTAAAGAAAATGTCTGGCTTAGATTTAGAAGAAGGTACGAAAGAAGGCAGTGTCGCCCATGCGATGTTGGCTGGATCATTACATATCGTTGGTGCACTTATTTTAGGTGCTTGTTTATAAAGAGAGAAGGAGGGGTAGATCGTGAGTTTATTTAAACGAATTAAAAATATAATGAAGAGCCCAGAGCCGCCGAAACCAGAGAAAAGTTTGTTAACGTTAGCTCCTGGCGATATGATTGAAGTTTCATTAGTCATGTATGAATTAACTGGGAAAACGAGTATGCATTCTCGTAAAGAAATTGTTTTAACGTTGCAAGACGGGAAAGATATTCGTTATTTAAAAATTGAAGACCGTGAAAATACGTATTACAAATTATATACACCAATTGATGGTCGTTTAGATTCTATTGATGAAGTTCCGACGACAATTGAAATGGATGATACAGAGTACCATATGGAAGAGCAATATAACGGACGTGTTGTTGTGATGGGGAAAACACCATTCTCTGCTTCAGAAGAACAGTACGTATGGGAATTCCAATCAGATAACCGAAAATTATTGCGTATTGAATGGCAAAATGGTCGCACAATGATGTATGAGGGAGAAGCAATTATTCCTGCTGATGTACAAATTATAAGAGCAACGTAAGGGGGCGTAATCATGTCAAACCGATTGTTTACCATGATTAAATCGTTCGTAATCCCTATACTTGCTATCGTTATATTACTTGTTGTTGCTGGATATGCCTTATCAGGTTGTCAAGGCGGGCAGACAAAGTCGATTCAAGACCGTTATCCACTTGAATCTGTCGCAAAGGAAGGTAAACAAGAATCTTACGTGTATAGGGCCGCCAATCGGTCAGTTCCTGAAGTCGCAAAGGAACTTATAGCCGAAAGGAAACCGAAGCAAGCATCTAAAGAAGACGAAAATCAAATGTTCCTCGTTTATTCTGATAAAATGTATAATTTGCAAAAGGATAAAGAGAAACCATCTGATACGTTAATTGAAGTAAGTAATGAAGAATTTGTCCGTCAAAATTACCAACCATCCTTCTTGCAAGGATATATTATGGGAAGTATATTAAACGATATATTCGGTTCAAAAAAATCATCATCCGGTGATTACCGAGGGTATAATGACAGACAAAATCATAAACCAGTTATTCCAGAAAGACCACCTACGAAAGAAGAAAAGAAAACCCCTCCTCCAATTACGAAGGAAGGGAAAGGATCTATCATTAAGCGAGGCGATAATGTAGATTCGAGATCTTCTGTAGGAGATACAGGAAGTATTACGGAAAAAGGAAGTAATACGCCTCCACCTTCTACTGGAAGCAAAGGAAAAATTACAAAAACACCAGGTGGCTCGAGCGGATCAGATGTGAAGCCGAAATCATCTATTAAAACGCCGCCAAGGAATACATCTCCCCCGAAAACAAGGGTTGGTGGTTCAGGAAAGATTACGAAGAGAAGATAGTTATAGAGACCGAAAAGTGGAATTTGCTTTTCGGTCTTTTCAATATGGAAATTAGTTCCTTTTAGCTGGTACAATTAAGTTATAAGGAGGAGAATAGTATGACTATATATAAAAGGTTTAGTTTGATTATGTTCCTCGTCTTATTCCTCAGTTTGTTTATTAGCACAACGATGAAATTTCACTTTGTAGTAGGTATTCTATGGATACTATGTACATGTACTCTCTTTCTATATGTTAAGCTTCGCTTTCAACAGAAAGTGCCCGCCTTTCAAAAATACGTAGCATGGATTAAGAACGGAGGAAGATGGGGGAAGTGAAATGATATCGGCGATTATTGAAATATATCGACCGCAATTTCATAATAAAAAGAGGGTGCACCAAATTGCTGGCGCACCCTCTTTTTTTATAATGATTAATGAATATCACGTTTCTTAAAGTTACCGCCTTTTACTTCTGCTACATCATAAACTGTAATGAAGGCATTTGGATCGATTTCATTAATTAAGTCTTTCATTTTACTTTCTTCTAAACGGTTAATTACGCAAGAAATTTCTTTAAATTTCTCTCTTGAATAACCACCGTATACTTCGTTATACGTTGCGCTTCGGCCTAAACGATCGCGAATTGTTTCTACCATTAATTCAGGCTCTTTCGTGATGATTTTAAATGTTTTCGAACCACTTAAACCAACTTCAACGATATGAATCACTTTCGAAGCGATAAAGTAAGCAATTGCCGAAAGGATAGCTCCTTGAAGGCCGAATACTGTTGATACGAAAATAAACACGAACATGTTTAAGAATAAAATAAGGTCACTTGTTCCAAAAGGTAACTTACGAGAAAGTAATACAGCTAGCATATCGATTCCATCTAATGCGCCGCCGTTACGTAATGCTAGTCCCATACCGAAACCGATAATAATACCACCAACAACTGTAACGAGTAATGTATCACCTTCAATAATAATTGGTATTCCGTGCATGACAACGGTACCTATTGCTAATGAAGCAATCCCGATAATAGAATAAATTGCAAAACTTTTACCAATTTGTTTGTATCCTAACCAAACGAAAGGAATGTTAATAACTGCGATTAGAGCTCCTAATGGCAATCCAAATAATCTTGAACTAACGATACTTAAACCAGTCACACCACCGTCTGATACGTTATTTGGAATTAATACCGATTCTAATCCGTACGCTGTGATAAATGCCCCAATAATAATCATCAAAGCTTTTGAAGCGATTTTTAGCTTATTGGGCTTGTTTTTGATAATTTTCTCCATGTAATTTCCTCGTTTCAAACTAGTTTCTTATTTGTTACGTAATTCACACCTAAATTCCATTTTAACATTTAATTTGAAAAAATTCTCCTTTAATGGATGTATGCAGGGAATATTATCACCATATTATCTTTAAAATATTTTTGAAATAAGTATAAGAAATCCCATCCTTATGAAAGGATGGGAGAATGTTAAGAAACAATAAAACTAAGGACTGTTAGGAATAAAGCGAAACCTAAAATAGTCCCGCACACTTTCATATGGCGCTTACGTCCCATTACAACAATTGCGACATATTCACGAATCATTGCGTTAGGCCAATAATAAAAGGCTGTTTTTGATCCGATTCCTTGGCTATTAAGGCCAGCCTGTCTTGCATATATACCAGCGCGGAAAAGGTGGAAATTATTTGTTGTAAAGATACTTTTATATTTACCTTCTGGTTTTAAAGAATCCATAATTTCTTTAGAGAACGACATGTTTTGATATGTGTTGACAGAGCGATTTTCCTGTACTGTATGTTCAATTGGAATTCCTTTTTCAACAGCATATTTTTGCATTGCTTCTGCTTCAGGAAGACCTTCATCTGGACCTTGTCCACCAGAGAAAATGATTGTTGGTGGTGTATTTACAGAGGCTTGTTTCCAATAAAAGTCGATTGCTTTATTAATGCGACTTGCAAGTAAAGGTGGTACTTTATCATTAATTAAGCCACTACCAAGAACGATGATGAAATCTTGATTACGTCTTGGTCTATTGAATTGGTATAAAAAATACGCGCTTAAGAAGTTAGATAAATGCACAAAGAAATACATAGTTATAAGAGATATAGCAGCAAAAATAAATTGAAAATGCTCTGAGAATAAACTTGCTGGATTTATAATAGGGAGCATTATAAAGAATAAAATCCCTAAAGCAGCAATTAAAGTTAAAGAGTTTGTGAAGCGTCTTCCTTCACGTTGCATTAAAATTTTTGCATTAAGAAATAGTCCAAACATTAAAGCGACTATAGCAAAAGGTATCATTACAATTAGCGCTAACATGGGAATAATAACAATAAAATGTAAAGAATTACTACCAGACTCATAAGAGGCTATAGCGCAAAATAATAGAAATGAACAGAAAAAGGCATTAAATAAAAAGCCATTTATTATTTTTCGTGGATCTTTTAAATATGAGATAAGAAAAATAATAAACAATATAAGAGGAATGATTCCAAAATACATAAATATAGTACACCTCAATTTGTATAAGAATTTGACATACCTTTTATATTACATGATTTTATAATTAAAAATGAAAGGAAAAATGATTTTGAATTTTCTCAATAAAATATATGGATACATATGTTAAAATGTATGAAAGGCGATATATTAAAAGTAAAATGGTTGAAGAGGCACTCTATGGAGTGTCTTTTCTTTTAGGTATGTAATTATGCATATTATATTTATTTTTAAATGAAGAAGATTAAAATATAAGTTATAGGCAGACTTTATAAAGCAGAATTTAATACAAACATTTTCCTCTACTTTTTGTATCTAACAATCGTATAACAATAAATAATTCTGTTTTATAGTGTCTGTTTATGAAAGGTGTCTTCTTTGAAGGCACCTTTTTGTTGTTTAGTATAGATAGTTTTCACTGTTAATATAGTGGAAACTATCTATACTAAACATTAGCAATCTTCCGTATAAACATTATCAATTTACTATATATTCCAGTGGTGTTAACCTACATATGAAAGGCTTTCTTTTTCAAAATATTACCCCTAATAAATTTTTGAAGAAGTCAACTGTCTCCAAAATTGCCATTCATGCTTAGCAAAAAAGAATCCTACTGGATTCTTTTTTGTGTTCGACATAATATGACAAATTGTATTTTTATAATTTGTTATTATGTTAAATGGTTATTAAGAAAAGTAAAAGGGGATCTTAGAATGAATTTAAAGAAACTATTTTTAACAGGCGCGATTGTCGTAACAACTGCCTTTACATCTATTGGAACGGCACAAGCAAGTATTATCTTCAAAGATGTTCCAACAGGGCATTGGTCTTATAAAGCAATTTTAGATTTAACAAGCAAAAATATTGTTAGTGGGTACGGAAATGGAATTTTTGGGTTTGGTGATGATGTGACTCGTGAGCAAGTTGCTAGACTTATGTATCTCCAGCTAAAGCCGGAATCGAAAGAGAATTACAATAATCCGTATAATGATATTAATGATCATTCAACAAATTTTAAAAAGGAAATTTTAGCATTAACAGAAATGGGGATTTTTGCAGGGGATGAAAAAGGAAACTTTAGACCAAAAGCTTCTTTGACTCGTGAAGAAATGGCTCAAGTGTTAACAAATGCATATAAATTAGTGGCAAAATCGGAGCATACATTTGTAGATGTAGATAGAAAATCATGGTCGAATAAAGCGATTAGCGCTGTGCAATCTAATAAAATTGCCGCGGGAACAGGTGATAATATGTTTTCACCTAAGATGAATGTGACTCGTGAACAATATGTACAGTTCTTATATAATGCGACATTACCATATGAGGAAAGACCAGGAGCAAATCAAGAGCCAAAGCGCTTTGCTAATTGTAAAGAAGCAAATGATGCTGGATTTTATGATATTACAAGAGATAGTCCATACTACGGTAAGCATTTAGATCGTGATGGCGATGGAATTGCTTGTGAGAGAGAGAAGAGCGGTAAATAAGAAAAAGCACTCGTCCTGAGTGCTTTTTCTTATGGAAACATGCTATTTTTTTAGGCGATTCTCATAAAATAAAAGTAACGAAATGAAAGTAGGTGAAAAAATGCCGTCAGTTGTGGAAGGTGTTATTATTGAAAATTGTAACGGAATAATTAATTTAGGTGATAAATATAATGTGCAACCAATTGAAAAAACGAAAGCTTATAATGGATCGGGATCATCGAATACAGGAATGAAAGTACAAACATTTAGTGGTATTAGTACAGCGGATGTAGGGGACAACGATGTGTATGATCAAGTAATCCAATCTACGTTATAATTTTTATATGCAAAATTGCATAAAGTAACATGTTTGTCCTGTGATACAATCTAGCTGTGAGCTGTTAATGATTCTTCTGTATTATAGTTGTTAGATTGGAAATATAACATCTTATCGAAAATCATACGTATAAAAAAGACACTTCTAACGAAGTGTCTTTTTTCACCTTAGTGATACCCTTTAGCAGAGTCTTTATGAATTTTATTTTTAAAGATACTGTAGCTCCAAAGTTGATATCCAATAACAATTGGTACCATAACCATTGCAACGAAGAACATAATTTTTAAGTTTAATTGACTGCCAGCTGCGTTGTATAACGTTGTACTATAAGCATCATTAATACGAGATGGTAACATTCTTGGGAACATACCTGCAAAGCCAGTTGTCATAAACATTGCGATTGTTAAGCAAACGAATGTGAATGCGAGACCGATTTTATGTTTGTACACCATAATAAGTGCGAGTACACTCATTAACATGGCAAGTACCGGAAGAATGAATAGTACCGGATATTCTGTGAAGTTTTGGAATAAATTTGTACGATTTGCAGTTGCTACATAGAAAATAGCTAAAATGATAGCAGCTGCCATTGAAAATGGTCTTGCGATTTTATAAGCACGATCAGATACTTCACCAGTTGTTTTAATCATAACCCAAAGGGCACCAGATACGACAAATATAGCAGTGAAGAACAGACCTCCTAAAATACCGTAATGATTTAGTAAGCTAAGTAAATTTCCTTCATAGCCATTTTTTCCGATTTGTAGTCCATAATAAAGGTTAGCGAACGTAACTCCGAATAAGAAAGCGATTAGGAAACTACCAATTGTAAATGCCCATTTACAAGTTTTTTGCCAAATTGGTGAATCATCTTTATGCATGAATTCCAGTCCAGCGGCACGAGCAAATAGTGCAAGTAATACTAAAAATAGTGGTGTATATAGGTAACTAAACATATTTGCATATGTGACTGGGAAGGCAGCAAATGTTGCGCCACCAGCTGTAATTAACCATACTTCATTACCACCCCAGAACGGGCCAATTGCTTCTTGTAATTGATTTCGTTCTTGTCGGTCTTTCGCAACGAACGGGAAAATCATTCCGTTACCAAGTGCATACCCATCAAGAATGAAGTAAACTGTCCAAATCACGCCCCATAAACCAAACCAGATGATTGCAAGCATATCATGAGACATGAGCTGCACCTCCCTCAGTAGCAGGTTCTTCTAATGCTGCTGGTCCTTTTTTCGCGAACTTCAGCATTAAGTATACGTCTGCGATTAAAAGTAAAGTGTAGAATAAGATTAAACTAATTAATGAGAACCAAATTTGTGGGACAGATATAGGCGATACAGATTCTGCTGTACGCATTAGTTTATAAACTGTCCATGGTTGACGACCTACTTCGGCGACAATCCATCCAGCGTTAATTGCGATATATGGTAGTAAGACAGACCACATTGTAATTTTTAAATAACGTTTTGAGTTTTCTAGTTTTCCTTTTCGGTTTAAATAGAAACCGAACCAAGTTAATGCCATAAAGAACATACCAAGTGCAACCATTAAGCGGAAGCTATAGTACACGAGGTTAACGTTTGGACGATCTTCTTTTGGAATATCTTTTAAACCAACAATTTCACCATCAAATGAGTTTGTGTAGAAGAAGCTTCCTAGTTTCGGAATCGTAAGGAATTCAAAGTTCTTTTCGTTTTTCACATCAGGAATTTGAATAATCGAGAAGCCTTGTCCTTTTCCAGTTTCCCAAACAGCTTCCATCGCAGCACCTTTAGCTGGTTGATATTTAGCGGCGGATACACCAGATTGATGTCCCATAAATGGTGTAACTGTTGCGGCGAATAAACCTAACAGTAACCCAAACTTAAATGATTTTTTGAAGAATTCCACTTCATTTTTACGTAATAAGTGATAGGCACTAATTGCCATAACGAAGAAAGCACCAACAATATAACAACCAATTACAGTATGGAAGAACATGTTCCAAGCATATGGATTTGTAACAAGTGCCCAGAAATCATTTAATTCAGCGCGGCCATTACGTACTACGTAGCCAACAGGGTTTTGCATAAAGCCGTTTGCTGTAATAATCCAAAGTGCGGAAATATTTGTTCCAAGTGCAACCATCCACATACAGAAGGCACGGAACTTTGGTGAAATTTTGTCTTTACCGAATAACCATATTCCCATGAAAGTAGATTCTAAGAAGAAGGCAACAAGTGCTTCGATTGCGAGAGGTGATCCGAAAATATCTCCCATATATTTGGAGTACTCAGACCAGTTTGTTCCAAATTGGAATTCCATCGTAATCCCGGTTATAATCCCCATTACGAAGTTAATTGTAAATAATTTCCCCCAGAAATTTGCCATTTTGCGGTATGTTGGATTCAATGTGCGGGCGTATTGAGTTTCCATACATGCTACCAAAATAACAAGTCCGATTGTCAAAGGTACAAATAAAAAGTGATAAAAAATAGTAATTGCAAATTGAAAACGACTCAGTAACAGAACGTCGGACATAATAAATATTCACTCCTTTTTTACATTATCTACAATCAGTTTATAGTGAAAATGTGGTTAAAGAATGTGAGACTTGTTACAAAGCTGTGTGTATATTTTGAAAAAATTATGGCGGTTATCTGAAAATATCTTATTTTTACTATAAAACAATATTCTTTTTGAGTTTTTTAAATTTTGGTACACTATATAAGTAATGTAAATGAGAGAAAAGAGGGTTTTTTACTATGAAGTCATTAGAAGAGATTTTACAATACAATGAAAAATTCGTTGAAGAAAAAAAATACGAAGAGTATGAAACAGGAAAATTCCCAAATAAAAAAATGGTAATTATCTCTTGTATGGATACTCGTCTTGTGGAACTACTACCGAAAGCAATGAATATGCGTAACGGTGATGTGAAAATTATTAAAGTAGCAGGCGCTGTTATTTCACATCCATTCGGAAGTATTATGCGTAGTATTTTAGTTGCTGTATATGAGCTTGGTGCTGATGAAGTATGTGTAGTTGGTCACCATGATTGTGGTATGGCAAAAATTCAAGCAAGCAGTACAATTGAGAAGATGAAAGAGCGCGGTATAACAGAAGAGAAATTAGATACACTTCGTTATTCTGGAATCGATTTAGAAAGATTCCTACAAGGGTTCTCTAGTGTAGAAGAAAGTGTAGAACATAGCGTATCAATACTTCGCAACCATCCATTACTTCCAGAAGAAGTACCTGTTCACGGTCTTGTTATCGATCCTGACACAGGAAAATTAGATTTAGTTGTGAATGGTTACGACAATTAAGAATTTACTTTGTCATCCTTTTTATCTGGGACAGGATCAAATCCTCCCGGGTGGAAAGGGTGACATTTTAATATACGCTTACAAGTAAGCAAAAAGCCTTTGAGTGCGCCATGCTTTTGAAACGCCTCTAATCCGTAATGAGAACAAGTTGGGTAAAAGCGGCACGTTGGTGGTGTCATTGGAGAAATGAATTTTTGATAAAAGCGTATAATGCTAATAAAAATCTGTTTCATAATGGTCTCCTTTTCAGCATATTCTTAAAGTATTATAGCACGACTGTACATAATACTTTACTAATGTTGATTTCCGTTATATCATATTGGATATAACGGAATTAAATTAAAAGCGGGAGAGATGTTGTATGCCATCAGTAGAAAGCTTTGAATTAGATCATACGATTGTAAAGGCACCTTATGTAAGACATTGCGGAGTTCACAATGTAGGTAGTGACGGTATTGTAAATAAATTCGATATTCGTTTTTGCCAACCGAATAAACAAGCAATGAAACCAGATGTTATTCATACGTTAGAACATTTATTAGCATTTAATTTACGTAAATATATTGATCGTTATCCGCATTTTGATATTATCGATATTTCACCGATGGGCTGCCAAACAGGATACTATCTTGTAGTAAGCGGAACACCGACAGTTCGAGAAATCATTGATTTATTAGAACTAACATTAAAAGATGCGGTTCAAATTACAGAAATTCCAGCTGCAAATGAAACACAATGTGGCCAAGCGAAGCTTCATGACTTAGAAGGAGCACAACGCTTAATGAACTTCTGGTTAAGCCAAGATAAAGATGAACTTGAGAAAGTGTTTGGATAAAGTGAAACTTTAATCAGTGGGTGATGGGGGAGGGGCCCCTATCACCCACTGATTATTAGTTGAACCAATCGGGATAAAGAAAAACTGCCTGTGAAAGGGCAGTTTTTTTATTGTGTTAAGAGCGACCATGCTCTTCTTTTTTATGAAAGTATACTAGACAACCCAACATATAAGACAAAGGCAGAACCGAGAAAATAAACAAATGCTTTTGCTTTTTCCTGTTTCTTCATTTCATCAATTCCAAAAAAGATAAACATAATACTCAAAAGGATGAATACGAATGACAAAAGTATAGAGAAGTTTGCAAAGAAGCTAAGTATAGCAAGAATGAGGGCAATCGTTGCTAGTATAATTCGAATGTTTTTTAACATATAAGCCTCCTTTAGAAGAACAGAATAAATGGACTAACAAAAACAATCGTAAAAAGACTTAAACAGGTGCTAATAGCTCCAATTTGCTTTTGCTGTTTTTGAATGGTCTTAATTCCTACTAAAATGCCATATAAGCTAAAAAGAAACAAAATGATAGGTGAAAAGATTTGAAGGTTCATTGTAAATAAGCTGTATAAACATAGAAGTAAAGTAATAAAAACGATGATGAGTTGTAAGTGTCTTATGTGCATTTTAGCCCTCCTTAGTAGAAAGAAAAGTTACCGAGAGAAAATAATAACAATAACAACGATTAAAGTGAATATGCCGGAAAAGAAGGAGAGCGTACTATGTACTTTCTTTTGTTTCTGTTTTTCTTCTGCGCTTATGAGAAATGCCATAATTGATAAGGCGATAAGCATATAGGGCATAATAACAAGCGCGTTTGTAAATATCCCGGATAGAGCGAGAGCGATGACGATAAGAGCGGATATAATTCGTAATGTTTTTAGCATACAAATCTCCCCCTTTTTTCAAAATTAGCCTCTATTTTATTAAGTGCTTGTAAATGCTAAATTGGCCATTCTATACGTAGCGAAAGTAGTTTGATATTAAAAAGAAGAATATAAGACTAGAAACGAAAAAAAAAACGGAATACTCATTGATTTTCGTCGGGATTGCAATTCGTTAATTCCTAGAAGAATAAAGGAACAACTGAGAATAAAGTGTACGTATGGGAGAAGTGAAAAATTATCGGTAATAAGGGCATAAGTGCAAAGAGAGAGTCCGAGAAGAGTAATAAGTCCTAAAACAATCCGTAATCCAGTTAGCATGGAAATCCCCCTTTTAAATAGACTATTTATCGGAATAGTTCTGAGAAGCTAAGAAATAAAGCACCAGCGCCAGCTATGAAAGCAAATATACCACTAGATTTTCTGTCTTGTTTTATTTCTCCTAGTCCTATAGTGAAAGCCATTAATCCTAAGAAAATGAACATATAAGACATCATTTCTCTATTACCAGTAAAATATCCATAGATTACTATACATAATGCAATGAGTGCAAAAGTAATCTGTAATCCTTTTAGCATATATATCCCCCCTGTTATTTTATATAGCTAATGATGAGGAAAATCTAAATAAATCCGATTCTTGAATCTTTTTTCTTTATTTGTTCAAGGGCAATGAGGAATAGTAAAGCTCCTAATAGAAATTGTGAAAGTGGTAGAAAGTTATGCTGACCTGCCAGTAAATGAATACTGGATATGATGTGGGCTAAAATAAGTAGTATATGCACCTTATTATGAATTCTTCTTGCTGTTTTTTGTATAAGGGTTATCTTCTGGCTTATCAACAGAATGTTTATAAGCGTAGCCTTTATTAATCGTCATGACGGAGAGTACGAGGATGACTAGGACGATTATAATACCGATAATTAATATTTTGAACATGGAATCCCTCCTTTTCTTTATTTTACATAATTTTGTAATTGATGAAAACAATAGAAATTAAAAGGATGAAAGAAGGGTGTTACATGGAGCAGAAAAAAACATATTATATATCAATAGGAAACGGTCAAATTTCACAAGTGAAGACGGCGGATACGTATAATTTTGAGATTTCCGCAAATGATGAGGAAATTACGGAATTAAGAGAGTACTTCGATCAAGCATATGTAGAAGATTTAGGTTCATTTGTACGCTCCCACGTTCCATTTGTTGAGTATCATCACGATTCAAATAATGACCGATATGATGAACAACTACAAAAAGCATATAAAATGATTTACGATTTAGGAAATCATGAGACGAAAGAATTAGTCGCGCAAATGGGAATAATCAATGGATTGTAATTGGATAATATTATGCAGAAAAGCGAGAATATGCTACAATTTGTGGTAGGAAAAACTTGTAACCATCAATAGGGGAGTAATGGCATGTACAAATTTAAAGATTATTACCACAACACTGTACAATTATCGTTTGAACGTTATCCATTTTCTCCTGAGCCAAAGCATGTTTGGGTTGTATGCCGGTACGGGGATCAATGGTTATTAACACATCATTTACGTCGCGGTCTTGAATTTCCAGGTGGTAAAGTAGAACTAGGGGAAACACCGGAAGAAGCGGCAGTTCGAGAAGTTCATGAAGAAACTGGCGGCATAGTTTCTGATTTAACTTACTTAGGACAATATAAAGTATCTGGAAAAGACAAAATAATCATTAAAAACATTTATTTTGCAACAATTAGTGCGGTAGAAGCACATACGCATTACGAAGAAACGAAAGGATCTGTTTTATTAACAGACATTCCTGATAACATTAAAACGGATAGAAAATTTAGCTTTATAATGCGCGACGATGTATTGGCGCGCACGATGAAACATATAGAAGAAATCGGCTGTTTTACGAAGTAAAGTGGCCGGTTTCTTTTTTTGAGATTGATTTTGATTAATTTTCTAAGATATTTAAGGGACATTATATTTTTATTAAAAAAGAACTTATGTGGCTGTTTTTTTGAAGTAGATTTCGTTGTATCATTTATCGATGAAGGTTATAGAATGAAATTATTTAATGAATAAGGTAAACAAGAGAGGGACCCTGAATTAGGCCCCTTTCTTGAAGTGGATGTTTATATATTAGTCTAAAGAAATATGGTGAGTAATAACTCCTTTGGGATAAGTTCTTTTTTCTAAACAGCGATAAGCAATTTGATTTTGATTAAACTCTAAACGTTCTATTACCCCTTTTTGAACAAGATCATTTAATTTGTCTTGTACTTGATTTGCACTATCCTTACTATCGATGAAGTTTACAATGTCTGTATAAGTTCCCATTTCGTATTGATAAAAGTATGATTTTACTTTTTTATCAATAGATTTATCCATAAAGTAACCAAGGGTAAAAAGTATAGCTAGTATAATTAAGGACCAAGGGAAAAAGGAAACAATTAAAAATCCTACCCCTATTATAAGGGCAATTCCTATAGCAACTAATAATAGTTGTCCTATAAAGCGCAGTAATACAAGTATAATACCTAAACAAAAGAGAGCGCCTAATATATATAATATAATGACCATATGTAATCCCCCCTTATTCAGCTGAATTAGAGATTTCATAGGATACTTCTTTAGCATCTTGTAATTCTTTTAAGGCGCTTTCTGTTAAATTTGATGTTGGAAGTAAATTATTTGTCTCTTTCTTTACCCATTTTTTGGCCGAATCTTGAAAGTAACCTTCCATTGATACTTTAAATTCTTTAGAAGATGTGTAAGTTATTTTGAAAATTCCACCTGCAAATGTTAATTCGTCTTTTACTTCTATTTTTTTTATAATTTCTTCTGTACTTTTTGAGTATAGTTCAGCGATTTCATTTAAGTTATATTGCATTTTTGGCGATGGAAGAAACTGTTTAAATACTTTTATGAACTCTTCCGTATCTTCTAAAAATGATATGAATTTTTTAAAATCTCCTATTTTTTTCATGATTTTTATTTTCCTTCCTCAATTATGTTAATTTAATTGTAATTCTAATTCATGAGTTATATCAGTTTCTTGAGAGGTTTTATTAGCTTTTGCTAAAATTTCGGGTGGCACATCGTATTCTGATACTTCACGAGTTACAACAGTTTCATGCCATTGCCCTTGTTGGTCACGAGTGTAGTGTTTTGAAATTTCTTGCATAGCTTCATACATTTTTTTGATGAAAACTTTTGTACCGTAAATGACCGTTTGCATCATTTCTTGTACTTTAGAAACAGCGCGTTTTAACCAATCAACTACACTATTCCAATATCTAGCTAATAAACTACCACCTATTAAAATTCCGGCGCCGACTATGAGTGAAGTTAAAATCATATTAAATCCTCCTGTTATTTTTGTAATTGTGTTTTTACATATTTTTCATCAACAATCCGATCGGTAGTTTTAATATTTTGTTGATGATTATGCCTTTTACTTTTTAATATGTTTGATATAGAGTCTTTAAAGTATTTATCAGAGACATGAGATTCATTTTTTCTAGCTGCAGCAAATGCTGCATTTAAAATAGCGTTAGATATATCACTTCCAGTGACTCCTGGATATTCAGTTGCCATTTCAGTTAAATCGAGACTTTGCGGAAGTTCGCGAGGGATTAATTTTCGCCATAGATTTTCTCTTTGTTCTGCATCAGGTAATGAAAAGTGTATATGGGCTAAAATTCTTCTCATAAATGCAGGGTCAAAATTAGAGATAAAGTTTGTTGCAAATAAAATAATATCTTGATGATCGTTTAGTAACATGAGTAAAACAGAACGAGTTTGGTTTACACTTACATCAGTAGAGTTAGACATATTGGTAACACGTCTACTTAGCATTGCATCAGCTTCGTCGAAAAATAAAATGCTATTTGTTTCCTTAGCAACTTGAAAAATATGTACTAAGTTTTTTGCAGTTTCTCCAACATACTTTGATTCAATATCAGCATAGTTTACTACCATTAAGTCACGTTGAAGCTTATGTGCAATTGCGTGAGCAGCCATAGTTTTTCCTGTGCCAGGATCACCATATAAATTAATCCCGATTTTTTTTGAGAATTTATGGGTATTATTAAGTCCCCATTCTTCAAAAACAACTTCGCTATTCTTTTGATAAGATAATACATTCAAAAGTTCCTCTTTTGTTTCTTCATTAAGTATAATGTCATCGAAAGAATATTTAGGCTTTTCAGTAGTAAATGATGCACTTGGTTTTTGAATAATTTCTTTAGGTGAGGAAGGATTTGTTTTTTCTATTCTATTTCCGATTTTAACCATAAAATCACTCCTGTTGTATATGAGGATATCTTTATAACTTTTTACTTAAACATTTTAATATAAAAAGTTAAATAAATCCAATTCGGAAAAATATAGTTGATTTATAAATAACGAAAGAAGGCTGTTTTAAACAGTATTCTTTCGCTATTAGCCTGCTATTACTATTGCAAAATTGATATGTTAAAATAATTGCCGATGTAATTTATTTACTATTACTTTGTTTTCATTTCTATTTCTAAAAACGAAAGCACCTCCAACAAATCGTCCACCACATGGGAATGCTTAAAGTCACCCCAAAATAAATCTCTTTTCCAAACACCAAGAATCCCTACTTGTTCAGAACCAAATACATCGTTTTCTGGATGATCTCCAACGTACATGCATTCTTCTGCCTTCACATGTAGCTTTTGTAAAGCTCGTTCGAAAATCTCAGGATGTGGTTTTTTAATCCCTTCCGCTTCTGAAACGAGAATTGTATTTGTATACGTATGTATGTTTAGTGCACGAAGATTGTTCATTTGAAAGTCAGTAAAGCCGTTTGTAATAATGCCAATTTTAATATTTTGTTGTGTTAAACGTTGAAGTAATTCATGCATGTTTTGGAAAGGAATACAATAATGTTGAAAGTTTGTAATGTAGTCGTGCAGTAGTTGCTCTGGTGCTAAAGTGGTAATGTTGTATTCGCAAAGGAGAGTAGCATATACTTTATCTTTCCACGTATAGCCATTATTATCGAGCTCAAGAAATCGAGAACAATACTCTGATTTTTCTATGTTCATTAAGTGAGAGGCAAAGCGATTATATTGATCATGAATAAATTGTTCTAGAGATTGGCGCCGATCTAATAGTGTTCCATCTAAGTCGAATAAGACTGCTCGAATCATGAGAAACCTCCTTACAGTTCGTATAATTAATTATCGCATATTCGTTAAAAAATGATTATGATATTTTTGTAGAATGGAATAATGGAGGATTGTATGAAGAGACTGTATGGCAAGTTAGTAGGGGTTATCGTCGCAATGGGTTTACTAGCAGGATGCGATAGTTCTATGAAGAGTGTGAAGGAAAAAGAAGTTTGTAAAACAGAAGAAGAATGCGTGGAAATAGGAGATAAGAAACTTCAAAAAGTATATGAAAAAATAGATGGATTATCTGAGCTTGAAGCAGTAGAAGATTATGATATAGAAGAGCATGAAAGTGCGGATATGAAAAAAGCAGAGAAGAAAAAAGAAGAGGATGAAAATTATTTCTTTTTAGCTTCTTATTATATTGATGGTGATGAAATTGTAGATCCTTATTTTGAAAAAATAGAACGGAAACGTTTAAATAAAGTATTCGCTGAAGATAAAGAAGCGAAAGAAGAGGTGCTGCAACAACGTCAAGATAGAGGTTATCATGAAGATTTATGGGATATGTATCGTACACTCATTCCAGCTAAATATCGCGGGAATATAACAGAATTTGATTTAATAACGGATGGTTATGACGGTGTTGTTGCCCACGTTATGCCTAGTATGGAGAATCCAAAAGACTGGACTCTTAGCTTAGATACGCTTGATTCTGCGGTAAATATCGATGAAGTGATGAAAACATTAATTCATGAGACGGCTCACGTGTTGACGCTCGGGCATAAGCAAATACCAGTAGATGAAAACTATGTAAAGGCTTTTGAAGAAGATAAAGATATTTCAACGTACCGAAATAAATGTGGAAATCTTTTCTTACAAGAGGGATGTGCGAAGGAAAAATCTTATATTAATCAATTTTATAACTCTTTCTGGAAGCCTATTGAGCAGGAGTGGACAGAAAAGAAAGTAGAAGAAAGTGAAGAAACTCAAATTGAATTTTTTAAAGAAAAGCATGATGAGTTTGTATCACAGTATGGAACGACAAATGTAGCAGAAGATATTGCTGATACGTTTACAGCGTTTATTTTGCAAGATTCAAAAAAGGTGAAAGAAGGATCGGAGTTAAAGTATAAAAAAATTGCGTTCTTCTATCAGTTCCCTGAGCTTGTAAAAATGAGAGCAGAAGTGTTGGCGGGATTATATGATGTTTCGAAAACGATAGAACAGCAAAGTGGACACTAATGCGAGTTATATCATTTAACTAAGAAAACGTAAAGAATTTTAGTTCTTTGCGTTTTTTTTGTTTATAAAATTGAAAATTCTGTCTTTTTCTTAAAAAGAAGAAGGAACTAGCGCTATAAAATAGAATTAGTATAAAAATGTCACAATTTAGACACAATTATAATGCGCGTGTTTTAGGGGCTATAAGTTTACTCTCGAGGAGGTAATGAAACGTATGAAAACGATTCTTGCTGTTGCTGGTCTCATTTGGGTAATGTCTCACGGTTTTCCGATTTTTGAAGGGGAGCAAATTCGTAGTGCATTGGATAAAAAGTTTAATGACTATCATGTAATAGATCGAAAAGATAATGTCGTTACAGTACGTGTGAAAGATTGTTTCCATACAGTTACAGTTGCGGATGGAAACGTTAAAAATGAAACAAAGATGTGTGATAAAAAGTAAAAGAAAGAAGCTGACTATAGTTTATCGTCCTAAGTCAGCTTTTTTTTCGTTTTCCAATTAGAAGTTTTTCAAATGCCTCAACAAACACATACATAAGTGTGGCGAGGACACAGGTGAGTAGTACACTTAGTAAGACGAGCGTGAAGTTGAAAACTTGGAATCCATAGCTAATTAAGTAGCCAAGACCTTGTTTAGAGACGAGAAGTTCGCCGAAGATAACACCGACCCATGATAAACCAACGTTCACTTTTAACGTTGAAATAATGGCTGGGAAGGATGCAGGGAGAACTACTTGCTTATAACATTGCCATTTATTTGCGCCAAATGTGTCCATCACTTTTATATAGTTAGAATCAACTTCTTGAAATGCACTGTAAATAACGAGAATGGTAATGATGATGGAAATGATTACTCCCATTGCAATCGACGAAGAAACATTTGGACCGAAGATTACAATGATGATAGGACCAAGTGCCACTTTTGGCATGGCGTTTAGGACGACAAGATATGGATCAAGTACGCGGGCGAGAAGGGGGATCCACCAAAGGAAAGTAGCGATAATAGCGCCGAGTACTGTTCCAAGAATGAAACCTACTCCCGTTTCAAGTAATGTCGTCCATATGTGGACCCAAAGCGAACCGTCAAGCCATTTACTAAGGAAAAGATCCCAAATGCTTGAAGGAGAGCTAAAGAGTAAAGGGTCAATCCACTCTTTTTTGCTAGCTATTTCCCATAGTGCAAAGAAAAGAATGAGCAGTAAAAGCTGTAAAGACCTGGCTAACCATGCGCGCCTGCGTTCTTTCTTCCGAAACTGTTCATGTAGTTGCTTTATATTATCCAAGGCGTTCCAGCTCCTTCCATATTTCTTGGAAGAGGGATGGGAAGTCATGGTGGTGGCGTGATTCTAACGGTGATAAGGAACGGATGCTTTCTGGGACGATAAATATTTTTGCGATTTTTCCAGGGTTCGCTTGTAGTAAATAAATACGATCACTCATTGCAATGGCTTCTTCAATATCATGTGTCACGAGTAGTGATGTTTTTTTATAGTTACGTAATAATGTGAAGACGAGATCTTCTAGTTTCAACTTCGTTTGATAATCGAGAGCGGAAAATGGTTCATCTAGCAATAAAATTTTCGGATCGGTCGCTAATGTTCGAACGAGAGCGGCACGTTGACGCATACCGCCGGATAGTTCACGAGGGTATTGTTCTTCTACATCATGCAGACCGACTTGTTTTAAAAGCTTTAAAGTGTGTTCTTTCGTCTGTTCATCGTAAATCTTTCGGGTATGAAGCCCAAGCATGATGTTTTCTTCGATTGTTTTCCAAGGAAACAAGTAATCTTGCTGTAACATATATCCCATAGATGCAGTTTTCGTTGTAATAGGCTCACCATCTAAAAAGACGATACCTTCAATAGGATCAAGTAACCCGGCAATAATGGAGAGGAGTGTCGTTTTGCCGCAACCACTTGGACCGAGTATAGAAATAAATTCGCCTTCTTCCACTTGTAAGCTCATATCTTCGAGAATCAATTTGGCATTCTCTTTTGCGAAAAAGCAGTGAGAAACGTTACGTATTTGTAAAAAACTCATACACTTCGCCTCTATTTCTTAATAACGCTTTCGGCAATTTTTGTATTGACGAGCGCTTCATGTGGAACTTCTTTTTGTAATTCGCCAGCTTCTTTCATAATCGTTTGGAGTTGTTTCCATTCTTCAGCATCTAATAGCGGATTTGTCGCATAAGAGTGTTGCTTTTTATACCGTTCAATTACTTTTACTGTAATGTCCTTTGAAGTGTCTTTAAATAACGGAGAAACGGCATCAGCGATCTCTTCTGGACTATGGGTATCAACCCATTGCTGCGCTTTATAGAGAGCACGTGTGAACTTTTCAGCAGCAGCTTTATCCTTTTTTAAGAAACTTTCCTTTGCCATGAACGATGTATAAGGAACAGTACCAGATTCATTTCCGAATGAAGCGACGATATAACCTTTACCTTCTTTTTCGAATATACTTGCAGTCGGTTCAAAGAGCTGTACAAATTCTCCCGTACCAGATGCGTAGGCATTTGCAATATTAGCAAACTCGATGTTTTGAATTAAGTTTGTATCTTTGTGAGGATCAATGCCGTTTTTCTTTAAAACGTATTCTCCAACCATTTGCGGCATGCCGCCTTTACGCTGTCCTAAAAACGTAACACCTTTTACATCATTCCAATTAAAAGAGTCTAATTTTTTACGTGAAACTAAAAATGTTCCATCTGTTTGTGTAAGCTGTGCGAAGTTAATGACAGGGTCTTTTGCGCCTTGTTGATGAACGTAAATAGACGTTTCAGAACCGACGAGAGCAATATCAATTCCGCCAGATAACAGGGTGGTCATCGTTTTATCTCCGCCAGCTGTTGTTTGGAGGTCAATATTTAATCCTTCATCTTTAAAAAATCCTTTTTCAATCCCGACATATAACGGGGCGTAGAAGAGAGAATGGGTAACTTCGCCGACGCGAATGTTTTGAGTTTGTTCTTTCGTACCTTCTTTTTTACTACTGCAAGCAGCAAATATGAAAACAGCTAGTAACATGATGCAAAAAACAGTTATTAATTTTTTCACTATATAACACCTCCTAGAAGTCACTCTACAAGCATGATATGTAGGTAAGTGCCCATATGTGAGTGTAGATAGCAGGAATTTTTTGGGTGATAAAGAAGTACAAATATAAGGGGTGATAAAATGAAGTGCGAATATGATGATAGCGTACATTTACATCTTGATTATTTCGGAACAGAATGTGATATGGAATCGATCGCTTATAAGCGGAAGAATGAAGACGTGTGGGATGTGTATTTTAATTTTGGAGCGTATGGTCTTCAGAAAGATGAGATCGAGACAGGTAGATTTATGGACGAATATGCTGGTCATTACGTTTTTTCTGTACATGCTCGTGATCTTAGCTGGGAATTTGGAAGTGCACAATTTGAAGAGTGGGTTTTGAGAAATCAGATAGTAGAAAAATCGCTGCAAAAATAGGGAGGAATGTAGTGGTTGATTTTCTCATTCTATTGTTTATTTTCGTAGTTGGATTTTTTATTATGGAAGTGCTCATTTACCAATTTGCAAAGAAAAACATTCAAAAATATACAAACATAAAATGGGTTCATATATGGTTAGACATGCATATGAAAAAAGGCCCGAGATTAGATCTTTTTGATTTTGTAGTTATCGTACTTGTATGTATTATATGGAAAGTATGGATGTATTCTCTTATATAATACATATGCCCATTTCTATTAAAATGAAGGAGAACCTGTCAGTGTTGATAGGTTCTTTTCTTATGGTAATCATTTTATGAAGCATAGTTCATTTATGTTTCTAGAATATAGAGAAGAAGTTTTATCCCGTTCAATCCTGAAAGGTTCGGGCCGATTAAAGTTTCACTGTATTTTTAAGGGGAAATTAAGGATACATGTGTATATTACAAGCGTATAGGGAGACTAGCTGCATACAAATATGTTATTTTGTATAAGACAATATGTTTTTTGATGCGAGACGAAGGGGTAAAGGAAAGAGGGAATAAATTGCTTTTTAATGTTTTAACACAACAACGAAGAAGAGATGAATTTTATCTTAGTTTTTCTCCTCAGGAGCCGAGGAAGAACCTACTAATTTCTATCATTCTTAGTGGAATGTGGGCGATTTGTTTAGAAACGCTGTTTTTTGTTATGTTAAGGTCTTTCGAATTCGAGAAAACTAAAGAATTTTTTAATGGGAAAATCCAGCTAAGTATACTCATTATTGTTTTGTGGAGTGTACTACTATACATCATTCATTTAAATAAGGGTATCAGTCATAAGCTTAGGCCAGCTATTCGAGTTTATGTCGTATTATTTTTAATTGCTCATACAATGAATTGGATGTATATCATAGTGCAGGAGGATATGAATCTTATAGTAGTAAATACATGGGTGTATTTACAATATGGACAGTATATATTAAGCCTATTATTTATTTATATGGTATACGTTTTTGCATATAATTTGATTGGAAAAGTTTTCTTAAGTACAACGATAACTAGCTTAGTTTTGATTATTTTTGTGCTGGTGAACCATTTTAAGCTCATTTTTAGAGGAGAGCCATTCTACCCGTCTGATTTTACACAGATTGGCCATATGAATTCCGTTATACCGATGGTTATGGATTATTTCAGTTTTTGGAATATGTTTCTGATGATAGTTAGTATTGTTTTACTTATATTTATAGTTATGTATATAAGAAAATACATTCCAGTTATAAAATCACATATTATTATGAGGATAATTTTAATATGTGGTTCTGCGTTTATGTTGTATGCATATAGTAACTACCCTACTACCTTTATGAATAATATATTTACAAAAGCTGGGGTAGACATCCGTGCATGGAATCAAGCGGCAAATTATAAGGGGAATGGTTTTGTTATAGGATTTTTAAGTAATTTAGATACGACAGTCATAAAAGAGCCAGAGGAATATTCAAAAGAAAAGATGCAGCAAATTGCAAAGGATATAGAAAAGCAATATGGCGGTAAAGTAAAAGCGCAAAAAAAGGCAGAGAAGCCGAACATTATATATATTATGAGTGAAGCATTGTGGGATCCGACAAAATTAACGAATCTTTCATTTAGCGAAGATCCAGTGCCGAATTTACATCGTTATACAGAGAATTTCCCAGGTGGACAAACGATAGCTCCTACATTTGGAGGGAATACAGCGAATACAGAATTTGAAGCATTAACGAGTTACTCGATGAGTCTCTTAATGCCAGGTTCTATACCGTATCAACAAGCTATTCCAAGTCAGAAAGAAGTTCCATCTATTGCAAGTGAATTGAAAAAGCAAGGGTATTATGCAAGTGCAATTCATGCCTTTAATCGATCGTTTTATAAACGAGAAGATGTATATAAAACATTAGGATTCGATAATTTTAATGCAGAAGACACGATGAAAAATACAGAAGTAGTTGGAGATAATATTGGTGATTTATCTATGAGTAAAGAAATAATAGATGAATTAAAAAAGAGAAAACAACCTACATTTATTCATGCGGTGACGATGCAAAATCATTTTCCATATACACCAAATATGTTTGGTGAAAATAAAATAGAAATTAGTGGATTAACAGAAGAGGAATCGAAAGCGGAATTAGAAGCATATACAGAAGGGGTAAGACTGTCGGATGAAGCGCTACAATATTTAATCGAGCAGCTTGATGAGTTAGACAGACCTACTTTATTAGTCTTCTTTGGAGATCATTTACCTATGTTAGGTACTAATAAATCTATTTATAAAGAAGCAGGATATATAGAAAATGAAGAGACGGTAAGAGAAAGATTAATTATGTCAGAAACACCATTGTTAATGTATGCGAATTTCGATTTGCCAAATGACAATTTAGGTTTAGTAAGTCCAATTTATTTTTCTAGTCTTGTTTTTGATTATGCAGGATTAAATCAATCACCATTTTATCAATTTCTATCGGAAATGCATAAAGAAATACCGGTTCTGAGAGATGAGTTAAAGGTTAATAAAGATGGGGAAGAGATAACAGATTTAACAAAAGAACAAAAAGAAATGTTAGAGCAATATAAAATGCTCCAATATGATTTACTTGCTGGAAAGCAGTATAGTAAAGATATACTTTTTAAATAGAAAAACAAAAAGAACTTGTATAACGATACAAGTTCTTTTTTTATAGTATTTAACGGGGTAACCAGACAAGCTGGGTTTAGGGAGTATTACCTGTACATTTAGTATAAATAAAAATGTAATCGTTTTATTAATTGATTTGTGAGAAATATGTGAATTTTTTTGTAAAAACTTGCAGTCTATCTTTTATGAACGTAAAAATTTTATAAGTTCTTCATTTAATTCATCCGCTTGATCGATTGGAGAACCGTGACCACTATTTGTAAGAGGATGTAACTGAGAGTTTTTAATCCGCTTTTGTGTGAGTTCAGCGCTTTTGTAAGGGATAAGTTGATCGTGAATACCGTGGAATATTTTTGTTGGGACGTTAATTTTACTTAAATCTTTCGTTACGTCTTCATTTGCAGCTGCTTGTAATATTTTGATGAGAGCGTAGGAAGCAGACTGCATACCGAGATAAGAAAACCATTCTAACGTAGCAGATCCTAAGTTTCTATTAAAAAATGATAAAGATACATCATTTAAAAATTTAGGCAGATTGGCATACATTTGATTAATGAGGGTATCTGCTTGTTCTTTTGGGACACCATAGGGAGATTCTTGATTTTTAACGAAAGAGGGGGAAACAGCATCGACTAATACAAGTTTAGAAATGCGATGACCATTGTAGCGAGACATGTACCGAATAGAAAGAGCGCCACCTACTGAAAAACCGACTAATGTAGCATTTTCTACTTGAAGTGCTTCTAGAACAATGGCGATATCGTCTGCTAAACGATCGTATGTGTAACCAGTCCACGGTTTATCAGATTGCCCGTTTCCGCGTATATCCATAGCGATGCAGCGAAAACCATGTTGTGGTAACACATTGAGTTGATATTGGTACATTTGATGATTTAAAGGCCAGCCGTGGACGAAGAACACAGTTTTACTACCGGGACCGGGATTCACGTCTTGCACAAAAATATGCACATCTTTTTCGACGGTAACAAACATAAATTATCCCCCTATCCTATTCATAAGCTCTATCCCAAAAGCGTTGTTTCGTCATAGCTTTAATAAATTCATTCGCCAGGAGCGTAGGGTTTTGTTCTATTAAGACACCAGGCTTTCCTTCGATATTTAAAGACTGAATAACAGTAGAGCCGTTTTGGAAGGCACCAATTGGCTTAAAGTGATTATATGATTCTACGACAAATGAACTCGCTTTATTAAGAAACTGTTCATCAAGATTTCCTCCAATAAGAAGTAGACCGTCATAAAGAAGTGATGATCCTGTTAAGAAAGTATCATTCACGTCCCAACGTATATTTTGCGTTCCTTGCACAATACCTAATCGCTCGGAAACAATCACTGGCTGTAGTCCAACTTGTTTGAATTGATTCATTATATATTGCGCGCTTCGTCCGTCATATCCATTTGCAACAATGACACCTACTCGTAATGTATTAGGACTAAATGTCGTATTTGCCATACTGAGTGCTGGCGATGATTTTGTAACGCTGGATTCTTGAATATTTGGGACTTTTGCTCCGACCGCTTCAGCGACTAACGTAGCTAATTCAGTACTAATATGGCCAATCATATTTACGACTTGTTGGCGGACGGATGTACTTTTTACTTTTCCTAATTCAAAGGAGAAGGCTTGCATAATATGAACCTTTTCGACGTTACTCATACTATTCCAAAATAGACGTGCTTGAGAGAAATGGTCTTTGAAACTGGCGGCTGTTTCTCTCGTTTTATGCCCTGACACCGTAGAAGGATATGTAACAAACCCACCCTTTGTACCGGGGACAGTGTAAGGAGTGTTATTTGCTAAGGAATTATTATGGTAAGCAATTTTTCCTTTATCGATTATATATTTAGATGCACCATCTCTTTGATTGTTGTGAAATGGGCATATTGGACGGTTAATCGGTAATTCTTGATAATTTGTACCGACGCGTGCCAATTGAGTGTCGGTATAAGAAAAGAGCCTCCCTTGTAAGAGCGGATCATTGGTGAAATCAATACCACGGACGATACTTCCAGGATGAAGTGCGACTTGTTCCG
The DNA here is from genome assembly GCF_054353775.1 of Bacillus sp. 5w2. NCBI lineage: Bacteria > Bacillati > Bacillota > Bacilli > Caryophanales > Bacillaceae > Bacillus > Bacillus sp. 5w2. Next base: position 106,556 of record NZ_JBTIWT010000017.1, read on the forward strand.
TTTCCGCGAATACATTATCGACGTTGCGATTTAATGTCATTTTCCCGATGATTTTAACGGGGAAATCTTCTTCAGGCCAAATTTTCGTCGCATCTAATATATCGAAATCGTATTTAAATTCATCCTCTTCTTCTAAAATTTGAATGCCGAGTTCGTACTCAGGATAGTTTCCAGCATTAATATTTTCCCATAAATCACGGCGATGGTAATCTGGATCGGCACCCCCTAGTTTTTGAGCTTCATCCCAAATTAATGAGTGAATGCCGAGCTTTGGCTTCCAGTGAAATTTTACGAATCGCGACTTTCCGTTTTTATTTACTAAGCGGAATGTATGAACGCCAAACCCTTGCATCATTCGAAAACTTCTTGGAATGGCACGATCAGACATAATCCACATCATCATCGCAGCGGATTCTTGGTTATTGGCGATGAAGTCCCAAAATGTATCATGTGCTGTTTGTCCCTGTGGAATCTCATTATGCGGCTCAGGTTTAAGGGCGTGAATAAGATCAGGGAATTTAATACCATCTTGAATGAAGAAAATGGGAATATTGTTTCCTACTAAATCAAAATTTCCTTCTTCTGTATAAAATTTAACAGCGAACCCTCGTACATCTCGATTTGTTTCATTCGCACCTTTTGATCCAGCTACTTCAGAGAAGCGAACAAAAAGGGGTGTTTTTTTTGAAGGGTCTTGTAAAAAGTGGGCCATTGTTAGCTCTTCTAAAGATTCATATAGCTCGAAAATACCATGTGCGCCGTATCCTCTTGCATGAACGACTCTTTCAGGAATTCGTTCACGGTCAAAATGAGCAAGTTTTTCCCGCATAAGAAAATCTTCTAGAAGGGTAGGACCACGATCGCCGACGGTTAAAGAGTTTTCATCATTTGAAATTTTGACACCTGTATTTGTTGTCATTTCCTTTCCTTCATTCTCACGCGTGAAGGATTCCATTTGTTCTGTCTTTTTATTTTTTTTGCCGTCCATATAAAGCACCTCCCATAATATACGTATTATTATTTATAGTTTTTATGCTTACATATAGTCTGAGGAGATTGCAATGTTGGGATGATTTTCCTCAATTGTTCGATTTATCTTTGTTTGTCTATGAAAATCATTTATTATAATAAATGGTATTCTTCGAGATATTATTTTGAAGGGGTGTTGAAGTGAAAGAGAGTTTTCTATCATATAAAGAAGAAGAAAGGAATGCGAAAATTTTTTTATGGGTGTTGTATGTCACTGTTGGTGTATACCAAGTTTCTTATGCAATTGTATTAGAAAATAAAGCATTAATAGAAAACTGGCATAAAGGAATGTGGCAAGCTTTATGTGGAGTAGCAATACTATGCGTGAATATATACTTAGTAAAAAAAGAGAAAGCAAACCTTGTTAAATATACATGTATATTTATATACATAGGGATAGAAATAGTGAATATACTTTCGTATATTCTTTATAATAAGGTGGCATTTGATGCGACGAATATAATAGAAATTATATTCATTTTCTTTGTACCTATATTTATAAATAAAAGATTTTTTGTGTGCTTACTTGTCACTATTATAGGGAAATATTTAATTTATTTATTTGTATTAGGGGAAGTAAAAGCGTTTATGTTCCTCATTATGTATACACTCGTATTAATAGCAGTATACATCATTTTAAATCGATTTATACAATACCTTTCAGCTGTAAAGGAAAGTATTAAGATTGCTAGTGAATCACAAAAATTAGCAGTAATCGGAAAAATGGCAGCGACAGTGGGACATGAAATTAAAAATCCACTTGCTTCATTAAAAGGGTTTACGCAATTACAACGAGAGAAGCATGGAGAGGACCCTATTTACAAACGGATGATTTTTGAAATAGAAAATATGAATAGTATGATAAGTGAGTTGATGGAAGTTGCTACATGTAAACCTTCTATCTATAAGAAACATAATATAGGAGAAATTGCATTACAAGCAGTAACAATTCTTCGCGAAAAAATGAATGAATCTAACGTTCAGCTTATTTCTAATGTGGAAGAAAAGGCGATAGAAGTTGAATGTGATGAGCGGAAAATAAGAGGAGTCTTGCTATATGTCATAAAAAATGCTCTGGAGGCGATGGAGCAAGGTGGCACATTAGATTTACGACTAGAAAATAAAGGACAAGATTATGTAATGCTAAGTGTAATCGATAATGGATACGGCATTAAGAAGGAAAATTTGGCCCGTGTTACAGAGGCCTTTTATACAACGAAACAGGATAAAATTGGCCTGGGACTTACGGTAGCGAATCGACTTGTTACCGAGCAGCACCTAGGTGAATTACATATTTCAAGTGAAAGAGATAGTGGAACTAGAATAGATATCATTCTCCCAAAGCAGCGTGAAAATAATGAAATTCAAGTGGGAGAAAAGCTAGGAGTTACCATATGAATAAAGACGATATATTTAAAAATGAAGAAATAAAGGCGCTGAAAATATTTTTAAGTTTATTTTTTATTATATTTTTTGTATACGATCTTGCCTACGAATTTATTGTACCTTTCCTAGGAGGAGAGCAAGACGGCGTAGGAGAATTTGAAGATGGTTTAGGTTTATGGCTTTATTTTCTGATGGTGATCTTATTTTGTACTGGAGTATACTTTATGAAATGGAAAAATCCATTTGCAGTAAAGTATATTATTCTAATTGGATATAATCTATTAGATTTTATTCATAATTTTATGATTTACTATGGTAGTGATGCTGAATTTGATGGTGGAAATATAGTAGAAGGATTTTTCATTTTATTTGCACCAATCTTTGTGAACAAAAGGTATTTTTGGTTAGTTCCGGGGATACTTGTTGGAAAGTACGCTCTTATAGGAATCATTATTCAATCGTCACTCGTCTTAATCCCAATGGCATTATATAGCGTATTTACTATCATATGTTGGATTATGTTTTTGAGGTTTCAGTCTTACGTTCGTACGCTTGAGATGATGGATAAAGAAATACAACAAACAGAAAAATTAGCAACTGTTGGGAAAATGGCAACAGTTATTGGCTACAAAATTAGAAGACCTCTAGCGAATTTGAAGAAATTTGTGAATAAGCAAGCAAATAAATATCCAGAGGATAAAATATATAGTGATATTATGAAACAAGAAGTAGAACGAATTCATACAATTGCTACAGAACTTAGTGGATTTGAGAAATCTAAATCACCAGAATCAGAAACTCATAATATAGAAGAAATTATCGCTTATGTTATTCGAGTTATGGGGAAGCCTGCTTTAAAGCAAGGCGTGCACATACAAGGTATATATAGTAAAGACATACCATCAATTACATGCGATGAAAAACGATTAAAACAAGTATTTTTTAATTTAATTAAAAATGCGATCGAAGCAATGTCAGTTGGCGGAACGATTACGATTAAAGTGACTGTAGAAGATGCAATCATTGTTCAAGTTAAGGATGAGGGCTGCGGCATTCCAAAAGACAAAATTCCGAAGCTAAATGAAGCTTTTTACACAACGAAAGAAACGGGAACAGGTTTAGGTTTAGTAGTTACAGAAAAAATTATTAAAGACCACAACGGTAAAATGAGTTTTGAAAGTGAAGTTGGGGTTGGAACGACTGTAAAGGTTGTATTGCCGATGTAATGAAAAAATATTTTTAAAAGGGAGATCACTTATTTGAGAATGATCTCCTTTTTTGTGAATAAAAATTCGATAGTGTTTACCCTATTTGTACAGTATATATAATTTAAAAACCAAAATATGGATACATTAACAAGTCTAGTATATACTAGACTTGTCTGTTATTTGTTTTAATTCATTTGCATTTCTATTTGTTGGCCCCAATTATTGGGGCTTTTTTTGTTAAATAAATTATTTTTAAGAGGGAACTAAATATTAGTGATTAGAAAAACAGAATATACAGCACTGGCAGTAATTCCAGGAGTAATATAAAGGGATATAGCATCTCCTCTCGAAACGAGGTTTCCAGTTGTAATGCTAGTCCAAGTTACAGTAGCGGGACCTACTGCTGGAGTAGGATTAAACACTTGAATTTGTCCCAATCCAGTATCTGTCGCTTTAATTGAAAATATCATAGTTCCAGTAATTTTGTCAGTAGTAGTTAAGGTAATAGTGGATAGGATGTAACTAGAGGTAGGGGCATTGAGGTTTGTTGGGACATTCCTGCTAATATCAATCGTATAAACAGCAGCAGGTAAGTTATTTACATTTATAGACGCAGAAAATCCGACTATACTACCGGATCCAGCAGTAACATATGGAATAACATTGGAGTCAATTCCAGGAGAACCCGCTATACGTTGAAAACCAGCATTTGTTCCTTGAAAAACAATACTTTTTGATGAGGCACTACCCGCGGTGCCAGAAGGCCCAGTACTACC